>WRKE01000263.1 GCA_009778235.1 Pseudomonadota bacterium | reverse complement strand
CGGTCTCTTTGCTGCGGTCGCTGTCGTCGAACAGCAGCCGGAACAACTGTTGCAGACGCTGGTCCTCCACCATGCCGCTGAAAAAGGACTGGTAGAGTTCTTTCATTTTGCCGAGCGGGTCAGGCTCGTCCGGCGCTTCGCTCGCCTGAGTCAGGGGGGCGTAAAACTGCAAGACCTGATCCCACAGCGTGTTGAGCAGATCCGCCTTGTTGGCGAAATGCCAATAGATGGCCCCCCGGGTCACTCCGGCCTCACGGGCGATGTCATCCAGCGAGGCCCGCCCTACTCCCTTGACGGCAAAAACCCGCACCGCCGCATCCAGTATGCTGTTCCGTGTCTCCTGGGCTTCCTGTTTCGTTTTCCGAGCCATTCCTCTCCTTGCCCAGCGCAACTCCAACCACAAAAGATCGTCTTAACTCCCGGTCTTCACCCCGCCTCCCAGGGCCTTATAGAGGGAAACCAGATTCGTCAGCCGGGTCAGGCGCACGCCGATCACGCCCTGCTGGGCGCTGTACAGCGACCGTTGGGCATCGAGCACGCTGAGATGGCTGTCCACCCCTTTGGCATAGCGTTCCCGGGTAAGGACATACCGTTTTTCCGTGGCATCGCACAAAGCCTGCTGGGCAATCAACTGCCGCTCGACATTGGTGCGCTGGGCCAGTCCATCGGCCACTTCGCGAAAGGCGGTCTGAATGGCCTTTTCATACTGGGCGATGGCAATGTCCCGGTCAACTTCCGCTATCTGAAGCTGGGCGGCCCGGATGCCGGCATCGAAGATCGGCAGATCGATACGCGGCACAAAGCTCCAGGAACCGGAGCCGGTGGAAAAGAGCCCGGACAGCTCGTTGCTGCCGGAGCCCAGGGCGCCCGCAAGGGTAATCCGTGGGAAATAGGCGGCCCGCGCCGCGCCGATATTGGCGTTGTACCCCTTGAGCATATTTTCAGCCTGGAGAATATCGGGCCGCTTAAGCAACACATCGGAAGCCAGCCCAGGGGTAATATCCTCAAGCGGAGTCACTTGACCCGTCAGGCCCTGCGGCTGCAGCTCGGCAGGAACCTGAATGCCGACCAACAGGTTCAGGCTGTCTTCATCCTGAGTCGCCTGAGTGGTGAACCGGGCAACATCGACCCGTGCCGATTCGACCTGGGTTTGCGCCTGCCGCAGGTCCAACTCCGACGAGGCGCCGACCTCGAATCGCCGCTGGATGAGCTGGTACGACTCCTGCTGTGCTTGCAGGGTTTCCTGGGCAAGATGCAGCAGCTCCCGGTCAGCGGCCAGGGTCAGATAACCGGCGGCAATCTGGGCGATCAGGCTGATCCGTGCGCTCAGTTGCGCCTGCTCCGTGGCCAGGTATTGCTCCAGGGCCTGATCCTTGAGACTGCGCACCCGGCCGAACAGATCCAGCTCGTAGGAAGTGACGCCAAGCCCAACGGTATATTGGTGGATATCCCGCACCCCTCCCGCACCGGCAAAGTCAGCCGGCTGCCGTTGAAAACCGGCGGAGCCATTCGCATCCACACCGGGAACGAGCCCGGCCCACTGGATCTGGTATTGGGCTTGGGCCCGCTCGACATTGAGCGCCGCCACCCGCATATCCCGATTGTGTGCCAAGCCCAGGCCGATCACCTCCCTGAGCCGAGGATCGCGGTAGAACTCCTGCCAGGCTATTTCAGCGACACCGCGTTGTTCAAGACCCGCTGCCGCTCCATCGGAAGCGGCATCATCCCGCTGCCAGGAGGCTGGCACCGGAGCGGCGGGCCTGGTATAGGAAGGAGCCAGGGTCGAGCAGCCGGAGAGGACCGCGGCCAAGCCACACGACACACACAAGATGATCGCAATTCGTTGCATTCGCTGCATGTCACTGTTCCTCCAATCCATTGTCAAACTCGCTGCCCGGTATGGTCCCTTGCATGCCTTGCCTGCCGAACAGCTGTGAGATGAGGACGAAGAAAAAGGGAATGAAGAGCAAGTCGATGAAGGTGGCCGAAAGCAGACCGCCGGTGACGGCGGTGCCGATGGCGTTCTGCGCGCCCGCTCCCGCACCCTTGGTCAAAGCCAACGGCAGGGTGCCGAAGAAAAAGGCCAGAGAGGTCATGATCACCGGGCGGAGCCGAATTTTTACCGCCGCCAGGGTCGCATCGACCAATCCCTGCCCCCGCCCCATCCGATTCTTGATGAACTGGATGATCAGGATGGCGTTCTTGGTCGACAAACCAACCGTGGTCAACAGACCGATCTGGAGATACACGTCGTTGGGCAGGACCCGCAGCGTCACGGCCGTGACCGCGCCCACCAGTCCCAGCGGCAGCATCAGCATGTTGACAAAGGGAATCGTCCAGCTCTCGTACAATGCGGCCACGGCGAGGAACACCACCAGAAGCGAAATGGCATACAGGGCGGGAGCCTGCGCGCCGGCTTTTTTCTCCTCATAGGAAAGCCCGGTCCATTCATAGCCGATGCCGGTCGGCAACTGGGCTACCATCGCTTCCATTTCCGCCATAGCCTCGCCGGTACTGACACCCGGCGCGGCCTGTCCAAGAATTTCCACCGCCGGAATACCGTTATAGCGTTCCAGCCGGGGCGAACCGTACTGCCACCCGGTGGTGGCAAAGGCGGAAAACGGCACCGTTCCTCCCGTATTATTGTTGACGTACCAGTTGTTCAGATCCTCCGGCTGCATGCGATAAGGGATGCCGGCCTGGAGATAGACCCTCTTCACCCGCCCATCTTGAACGAAGTTGTTGATATACAAGCCACCCCAGGCCGTGGACAGCATCTGGTTGATGGCATCGGGCGAAACGCCGAGGGCGCCGGCACGGACATCGTCGATGTTCAACTTGAACTGCGGAGAATCATCCTGGCCGTTCGGCCGGACCGCCACCAGTTTCGTGTTTTTCATGGCCATGCCCAACAACTGGTTCCGCGCCTCCATCAGCTTTTCATGCCCCAGACCGGCCCGGTCCTGCAACTGGAGGTCGAACCCGTTGGCAACGCCCAATTCGAGCACTGCCGGCGGCGAGAAAGCAAAGGCCAGACCATCGCGGAATCCCGCGAAGGCCCTCATGGCCCGGCCGGCGATTGCCTCAGCCTTCAACTCCTTGCTCTGGCGCAATCCCCAGTCCTTGAGCTTGACAAACGCCAAGCCCATGTTCTGGCCGCGACCGGCGAAGCTGAACCCGGTCACCGTGATCACGCTCTCCACGACGTTGGCCTCCTGATCCAGAAAATGCCGCTCCAGCTGCCGAATCACGTCGATTGTCCGTTCCTGGGTCGCTCCGGCAGGGAGCTGCACCTGACAGATGATGAACCCCTGGTCCTCGTCGGGCAGAAAGGAGGTGGGCAGACGGTGAAAGAAATTAGCCATGATCAGGACGATGACCACGTAGAACGCCAGATAGCGCCATTTTCTTCCAAAGGAGCGGCTGACGATGCCCTCATAAGTGGTCCGGCCCCGATTAAAGCATCGGTTGAACCAACGGAAGAAACGGCCCAATATGCCGCGTCCCTCGCCAGAGTGATTCTTGTCGACAGGAACCAGCAGGGTGGTGCACAAGGCCGGGGTAAGAATCATCGCCACCATGACCGAGAGAATCATGGCCGAGATGATGGTGACGGAAAACTGCCGGTAAATGACGCCGGTGGACCCGCCGAAGAAGGCCATGGGCAGAAAGACCGCGGTCAACACGGTGACGATCCCCCATAAGGCGCCGGTGATCTGGCCCATGGATTTGATGGTGGCGTCATGGGGTGACAGACCCTGCTCGGACATAATCCGCTCCACGTTCTCCACCACCACGATGGCGTCGTCGACCAGCAGGCCGATGACGATGACCAAGGCAAACATGGTCAGGGTGTTGATCGAGAAACCGGCCGCCGCCAGCACCCCCATGGTCCCGAGCAGCACCACCGGCACGGCGATCGTCGGGATGAAGGTCGCCCTGAAGTTCTGCAGGAACAGAAAGATGACGATGAAAACCAAAATCACCGCCTCGATGAGAGTATGCACCACCTCTTTGATTGATATTTTGACAAAGGGCGTGGTGTCGTAGGGATAGACGACCTTCATGCCCGGAGGGAAATACTCCGACAGCTCGATCATCTTGGCCTTGATCCGATCGCCTGTCTCCAGGGCGTTGGCGCCGGAGGCGAGCCGGATGGCCAGACCACCCATCGGCTTGCCATTGTAGAACGACTGCAGCTCGTAATTCTCCGTACCGATTTTACATTCAGCCACATCCTTGAGTTGGACGATGGAGCCGTCGGCGTTGGTCCGCAGGACAATGGCGCTGAATTGTTCAGGGGTCTGCAGCAGGGTGCGGGCGGTGATCGTCGCATTCAACTGCTGTCCTTCGGACGCGGGCAAACCGCCGAGCTGGCCTACGGACAATTGCACGTTTTGATTCTGGAGGGCGGTAATGACATCGTTGATGGTAATCTGATAATTGTTGAGCCTATGCGGATCCACCCAGATCCGCATGGAGTTCTGGGTGCCGAACGCGACCAGTTCGCCCACGCCGTCAAGACGGCTGACGATATCCTGGACATTGGACACCAGATAATCGGTGAGGCCGTTGCGATCCAGAGAACCGTCTTCTGACACCAGACCGACAATCAAGAGAAAATTCCTGGTCGACTTGACCACCGCAATCCCCTGTTGCTGGACGACGGAAGGCAAGAGGGGAACCGCCAGTTGCAGCTTATTCTGCACCTGGACCTGGGCGATGTTGGGATCTGTTCCGGCCTTGAAGGTCAGAGTAATGGACGCCGCACCCGACGAATCGCTGGTGGAGGCCATATAAATCAGGTTATCGATGCCGTTGAGCTTCTGCTCGATCACCTGGACCACCGTATCCTGAACGGTTTGCGCCGAGGCCCCGGGATAGACGGCGTTGATGGCGATCTGCGGCGGGGCGATCGCCGGATACTGGGAGATCGGCAGCGTATACAGGGACAACAGGCCGGCCAGCATGATCATGATGGCGATGACCCATGCAAAAATGGGCCGATTGATGAAAAAACGAGCCATGGTCAGCTACTCCTTACGGTTTCGGCGCCGTTGCATGACTATTGGCGGCCGCGTCCTTGGCCACAAAAGGGACCGCCCGGACAGGCACACCCGGACGGACCCGCTGGAGCCCTTCGACAATAACCCGGTCACCGGGTTTCAAACCGTCGGTTACCAGCCAGGCATCGCCCACCGCCCGCTCAGTTTCTAACATGCGCAGCTCCACCGTCTCGTTTGCTCCGACCACCAGAGCGGTCGCCATGCCGACGCTATTCCGGCCCACACCCCGCTGGGGCACCAGTATGGCCTGTTCGCGCACCCCTTCCTGGATGATGCCGCGGACAAACATGCCGGGCAGCAGATACTGCTCAGGATTGGGAAACAGGGCGCGCAGGGTGACGGACCCGGTGGTCTGCTCCACCGACACCTCGCTGAATTTGAGGGTGCCCTCCCGCGGATAGGCAATGCCGTCTTCAAGCACGAGCCAGACCTGGGCTTGCCCTCCCTCTTTCAGCTCGCCGCTGGCGAAGCTCCTTTTCAACCGGAGCAGCTCAGCGCTGGACTGCGTGACATCGACGAAGACCGGGTCCAACTGTTGGATGATGGCCAGGGCCGGCGTCTGGTTCGCGGTCACCAAAGCGCCCGGAGTGACGGACGAGCGGCCGATCACCCCATCGATCGGCGCGGTGACGCGGGTGTAGGCGAGATTGATTTTTGCCGTTTCCAGGACCGCCTTGCCGTTCTCAATGTCCGCTTCCGCCTGCTTGAAGGCCGCTTCGGTATCATCGTAATCCTGCTGGCTGACCGCATCGATCTTCACCAGTTGACGATACCGTTCCGCTTTGTTCCGTAGGGAGAAGGCATTCGCCTCGGCCTTGGCCAAAGCGGCCTTGGCGCTGGCTACCGCGGCCTGATAGGTGGCGGGATCGATCTGATAGAGGACATCGCCGGCCTTGACCTGACCGCCTTCCTCAAATAACCGTTTCTTGATGATGCCGCCAACCTGGGGGCGGACCTCCGCAACCATCTGCGGCGATATCCGCCCGGTGAGCACGGTGGTCAAGGTGACCGATTCCGGCGTGACGGTAACAACTCCGACTTCAGGCGGCCCTTTGCCACCAGCCGCCTTGTCCGGTGAGGCGGCCTGTTTGCATCCAACCGCGGTGAGCACTCCGGCCATCAACCCGCACACCACCAGCATCTTGAGTGATCTTGCACTATTCATCATTGGTAACCATGTAAAAATACAATGAATTTATTTTGAACGCCCTTCCCAACCACAACCAGCAGCACCCCTTGCTTTTGGCAGGAAAAATCGTCCGCGAGCTTAACATACATTCATGTATGTATACAAGCTAAGAATGGCGGACCGCTCCATTTTTTCATCCCCAGAGGGATCGCCCCCGCTCACAAAAAAGCCTGTGGGAAAAAGTTCTCCCCCACAGGCAAAAATGGCCACAGGTGGCAATGGACGGCCGCCAGGGCCGCGCCTTTCTCCCCCTATTCCACCGTCACGCTCTTGGCCAGGTTGCGCGGCTGGTCAACGTCGCAGCCACGGCGATAAGCGATTTCATAGGCCAGCAACTGGGCCGGGATCGTATAGAGCAATGGATTGAGGTCTTCCATCACCTCGGGAAGATACAACACGGTATCGGTCAAGGCTGACAGGTGGCTGTCGCCGCTGGTGCCGAAGAGCACCAGTCGTCCCTGGCGGGCCTTGATCTCCTCGACATTGGAAAGCACCTTCAAATACACCGAATCCCGCGGCACCAGAGCCACCACGGGCATTTCCCGATCAATCAGGGCAATGGGACCATGTTTCAATTCACCGGCCGCATAGCCCTCGGCATGGATATAGGAAATTTCCTTGAGCTTCAGCGCCCCTTCGAGGGCGATGGGAAAGTTGAGCCCCCGGCCGACAAACAAAAAATCCTTGGCCTCGTAATAGGACTCGATCAATTCGCTGATTTCGCTCTGCAACCTGGGCAGTTCGGTGGCAATCACCTCGGCGATGTCGATCAGGGCCAAGCCCAAGTTTTTCTGGCTGATCGGGTCAATGGTCTTTTGGGTTTGGCCGAGATACAGGGTCAGGAGGAAAAGCGCCGCCAACTGGCAGGTAAAGGCCTTGGTCGAAGCCACGCCGATTTCCGGGCCGGCGTGGGTGTAGATGACCCCATCCGCTTCCCGGGTCATGGTGGAGCCCACCACGTTGCAGATGGTCAGCACCTTGGAGCCCAGTTGCGCGGCACGGCGGATGCCCGCCAGGGTATCGGCGGTTTCTCCGGACTGCGAAATGGCTATGGTCAGGGTATGTTGATCGACCAGCAGGCGCCGATAACGGAATTCCGAAGCGATATCCACTTCCACCGGGATGCCGACCCATTTCTCGATCCAGTACTTGCCGATCAGGGCCGCATGCCAGGAGGTGCCGCAGGCGACCAGGGCAATCCGCCTGATCTTGGCAAGTGTGGCCGGATCAAGCCCGATTTCAGGCAGATCGACAAATCCCGTATCAGGGACAATCCGGCCGCTGACCGTATTGAGAATGGCCTGGGGTTGCTCGAATATCTCCTTGAGCATGAAATGCCGATACCCGGATTTTTCCGCCATCGAGGCGTTCCAGTCGATCTGAGAAACGGATTTGTCCAATTCGGAGCCGTCGTCAACCTGCACAATCGAATGGCTCCCCTTGCGCAGCACCGCCATTTCCCGATCATTCAAAAAAATGACCTCGCGGGTAAAGGGCAGCAGGGCCGGAATATCCGAAGCGATATAGCAGGCATCGGCGGCAACGCCCATGACCAGAGGGCTTTGATTGCGGGCCGCGACCAGCATCTCGGGCTCGCGGGCCCAGAGTACGCCAATGGCGTAGGAACCCTCCACCCTGGTCAGGGCGGCGCGGACAGCGGCGGCCAGATCCTTTGTTTCCTTAAGACAATCCTCGATCAGGTGGGCAATGACCTCGGTATCTGTTTCCGAGGTGAAGATATGGCCCTTGTCGGTCAATTCCTTTTTCAGGGCGCTGTAATTTTCGATAATGCCGTTATGGACCACCACCAACTCGCCGGTGCAATCGGTATGGGGATGGGCATTGCCTTCGGTGGGGGCGCCATGGGTTGCCCACCGGGTATGGCCCAGGCCTGTGCCGCTGGCAACGCCGATATGCTCATCGACCACGGCCTCGAGATTGGTCAGTTTGCCTTTCGCCCGGTGCCGCACCAGTTGATTGTTAAAGAAATACACCAGCCCGGCGGAATCGTATCCGCGATACTCAAGCCGCCGCAATCCTTCAAGCAGAACGGGGACAACTCTTCTCGGCCCTACATAACCAACTATTCCGCACATTTATTCATCCTCATCAATGGGTTGCACCATGGACCACAATATGGGATCAGTATCCACGACACCACGCCAAAATGCAAGCCGGAAGACGATGGACCGTGCAGGAACGCCCGCCTCGCCAGCCCCTGCCGCCCTGCTTCCATTGCCAAATCAACATTGCGGCCCGCGCAATTTGACTTGCCGGCCACGCAAGAGCGCGGTCGGTATGTACTGGCGGAAAATTCGTTTTGAGAAAACTGCAAAAGAAGGTATTCTTTTTGTAATTAAAACTAGAAGGAACACTACCATGAACGAACGGCAACGGCTGCGGGAACTCCTTTTAAACAAATCATACCGGCAAGGCACCTTTACCCTGACATCGGGGAAAACATCCGACTTTTACGTGGATGGCAAACAAACCACCTTGGATGCCGAGGGCAGTTACCTGTGCGGCCGCCTCATCTTCGAACTGATCCGGCAACACCCGGAACCCATTGCCGGCGTAGGCGGCATGACCCTGGGCGCCGATCCGCTGGTCACCGCGGTCTCTCTGGTGAGTTATCTGGAAAAAGCGCCGATCCCGGCCTTCATCGTCCGCAAGGAGGCCAAAGGCCACGGCACCGGTAATTTCATCGAAGGCAAGAGCAACCTCAAACCGGGCGGTTTGGTTGCGTTGGTGGAAGACGTGGTCACCACCGGCGGCACCCTGCTGAAAGTCATCGAACGGGTGGAAAACGAGGGGTTCAGGGTCGGCCTGGTGACGACCATCGTCGACCGCCAGGAAGGCGGCGCCGAACAGCTTGCGGCCAAGGGGTATCCCCTCAAAGCGGTCTTTACCCGCGAACAGCTCATCGGCAAGGCGGAACCAAAGTGAAATGCAAGGAATGCGGTCAGCCGCTCAAAGTGCTGCGAAAATGCCGTCAAGTCCGGTTACAGTGCGGCGGCTGCCGAAAGGAATACCAAATTCATGAAGTCGCCGCTGAGCTTGACCAGGAAACAGAGGCGGAATTGGAACGGTTTACCTGTATAATCTATGACTGATTCCCCCCTGATCATTCACGTCCGCGCCGATAACGCGGCCACCCTGACCTGCCCGTCTTGCAACCGGGTCAAGCACTTCTCGGCCACGCCGTACCTTGCCGCCCGGCACACGATGTCCGTGCGGTGCAGCTGCGGGGCATCGTTTTCGGTGCTGCTCAACTTCCGCCGCAATTTCCGCAAGCAGCTCAACCTTCCCGGCACCTACCTGATCATCACCCCCGGACACTCGGGCGGCGGCATGATCCAGGTGAACAATCTCTCGCGGAGTGGAGCGGGGTTCACGGTGTCCGGCATGCACAACCTCGCCAAGGACCAGGACATCCAGATCGAATTTCAGCTCAACGACCGGAAGCGGACCGTACTGAAAAAGCAGGCTGTGGTCAGAACGGTGCGGCAGAATGTCATTGGCTGCGAGTTCAAAGACCACACCGAACTGGACAAGGACTTAGGCTTTTTCCTCCAGAATTGAGCCGCGTTATCTTGTGTCATGCCGAACGAACCGGGCAATGTCTGTTGCCATCGTGCGCCCATTACGGGATACCCGTCAATCGCCAGAGCAATGCAAGGATTGTC
Source organism: Pseudomonadota bacterium (assembly GCA_009778235.1). Classification (GTDB taxonomy): domain Bacteria; phylum Desulfobacterota; class Desulfobulbia; order Desulfobulbales; family Desulfobulbaceae; genus Desulfobulbus. Next base: position 77 of record WRKE01000263.1, on the reverse strand, counting down.
CTGGCGATTGAGGGGACGAAGCAACCACCGCAAAGGAGAAAGTATGAAAAGAGCGCTCATGATGATCCTGCCCCTGC
>WRKE01000262.1 GCA_009778235.1 Pseudomonadota bacterium | reverse complement strand
CATCTTTTCATTGCCGGCAACGACGTTGGCCGTGAGGACGATGACCGGCAGCGAACGGGCATAGTCGCTGTCTATGGCCCGGATACGGCACAGGGCCTCAACGCCGTCCATGCCCGGCATCATGTGATCCATAAACACCATGTTGTAATGGGGTTCTCCCAAGAGTATCAGATCGACGGCCTCCTGGCCGCTGGTGACGCAGTCCACCGTTATGCCGTACCGTTTCAGCATGGCCCTGGCCACATCCAGGTTGGTCTGTACATCATCCGCCACCAGCACTCTGGCATAGGGCAGATATGAACATGGCTGGGATCTGCGGTGCTTGTTGCCGCGCTGCGAGGTCGCGCCGCTGAAGCTGCTGAGACTATCGATAGTTACGCGGCCAATCGGCGTGGGGTCGACAATAACCTGGGGAATGACGCAGGCAAAGTCACTGCCCACTCCATATTCGCTTTTCACTTCCATCTGCCCGTCCATCATCTCCACAAGGTTCTTGCTGATGGCAAGGCCCAGGCCGGTGCCCTCGATAAACCGGTTGGTCTTGCTGTCGAACCTGGTATACGAGGTGAACAGGTTTTTCAGGTTTTCGGCCTTGATGCCCTGGCCGGTATCCTGGATGCTGAAGCGGACGAGACAAATGTCGGGCCGCTCTTCTTCCCCCGGCGCAAATGGCGCACACTCGACGGAAAACGTCACCATGCCTTTTTCCGTATATTTGAACGCGTTACTGAGCAAATTGTTGAGCACCTGCTTGATGCGCTGATCATCACCGCAGAACTGGGACGGCAGGTTTTCATTCACTTCCAGGTTGAAGACGAGGGGCTTTGCCTCTTGGTTGAGCGAGCTTTGGCGGAACGAGTGGAGGGAAAAGATTTCATTGATGAGATGGACAAAACGATAGTTGTTGTTCGTCAGCTCGAAGCGGCCCGCCTCTATCTTGGAAATGTCCAGAATGTCGCTGATGAGGCTCAGCAGGGTATAGCAGGCATCCAGCGCGATTTCCATGTGTTCGCAGGTCTCTTGAGGCAAATCCTTTTGCAGTTCAAGACCCAGAAAGCCAATGGCGGCGTTGAGGGGGGTGCGCAGTTCATGGCTCATCCTGGCCAGAAATTCGCTTTTCGCCTGGGAAGCCAACTGGGCGGCCCGGGTCATGTCTGTCAGGTGCTGGGCATGCTCACGCGCCTCCCGCATCTTCTGTTCATGGGCCTTTGTTTCACGCAAATCGTAGACATAGGTCGCGACGCACCAGTCATCCTTCCAGGGAACCCGCACCAGGGTGATGTTCGCCGGCAGATCGTCCCCTGAGGTCAGGCGGTACATCCATTCGCATTTTTGGTAACCGGTTTCAAAGGCCGCATGGTAAAGCTCTATCCTTTTCTCCGCGCTGGCCATGCCGTCGGGCTGGAATTCGGGGCTGTACCCGGAGAATTTTTTAATGAAGTCTGATTTGTTGGCGAAACCGAACATGCGCATGATTTCCTGGTTACACTCGACAATATTGTATTCCCTGTCCCGCAGGGTAACGCCGATCGGAGTGGTATCCAACAGTCTTCTGACGAGTTCTTCCCCTTCCCGCGTCCGTTGTTCTTGGGCCTTGACCTCGAGCATCATGGACATAAAATTCGCGACCATGTTCTTCAGGTTGTCGGCCAGGTGCCCCAATTCGTCCCTCCTCCTCATGATCAGCGGCGCATCAAAGTTGCCGCTGGACACTTCTTCCATGTAGTTCACAATCCTGAGCACAGGCTCCGTGATACTGCGGGTCATGATCATGCCCATGAACAACGCCAGCAAAGCGGCAAAAAGAACGATACACAGTGTGGCTGTGAGAACTTTGTCGATATGGCTGTGAAATGTCTGGATACTCTTGGCAACGTCCTCGCGCATAGTTGCAGAGATCTGGGTCAAGTTGTTCTGGACGATCTGCATATTGTGCATGGATATTGTTTCAAATACCGCATGTGCTTCCGCAGTATCGCCAGCCTGTTTATACTGTTTGATCGTGTGTAACGATGCATGCAAGGCATTATGCGCCTTTTCGAGCACACGAAGAGGTTCGGCGATTGATGGAGCAAAATGCTCAGCCATGGCCCGTTGTGATCCATAATACCATTTACCCAAGGCGCATTGGCGCGGATCTTCCTGCATCGCATCAGGCGTTTCGATGGGATCGTGAAGCACATAGTTTTCTAACGCGGCAACCCATCTCCAATGGCCGATTTCAATGTTCAGCATTGTGGTGTTGAGCCCAGCGGCGAATATTATATCTTGGGTCTCGCGCTCGATCTTGTGCAAATTGGAGACGAACATGCCTGACATGAGCAAGAGGGCGCACAGCAGCGCTCCCATGATGACGGTCATTTTTCTGCTCAATCGCAGATTTTTCCAATGCATTGCGACTCTCCTTTATGCGCTTCGCTCGGCACCCGGCACCTGACGTGGCCAACTAAAAGTAGATATTTTTTACTAGCCCGGAGCACTAAACAAGGAAGGGAGGGAATGCTGCAATATATTGTATTTACGGAAGAATAGAACGAAGAATAGAACATGGAATTGCTCCAGGGCTCCCCCACCCCATGCTACAGTGTGCCACGAACGGATAGAATTGAAAAGTTTTTTTGGCAATATGACCTATTGTTTCGATGGCGGCGCGATCAGTTCCGCTGGAGGCGGTCTTCCGTGGCGGGAACTGGATTCCGAACGCCAACCCAGCGGCTCTTGCCTGCAAAATTGATCGGATTACGCTTCTCTTTGCCATCCTTTCTCGTTATCCTATGTATATTGGCCTCCTTCGCCACGCTTTGAGGCGCCGATAGATGGGGAGAGGCCAACATCGTATTTTCTTTATCGGTTGAAGTTGCATCACCAATCGCACTACAGGCGTGTTGTCGAGGCTGTTCAACTTGTTGAGCCGTTTTGGGCGGTTTCCATCCGCGCCCGACAGCGGGGAACGCGGCCTCCGCACCCTTCGGAGAAATGACATGGACAATATCATTGTGCTGGCCACCAGCAACAAAAACAAATTGAAGGAAATCAAGGAACTGCTCAAGGACTTTTCGGTGATGATCAAATCGCTCGGCGATTTCGGCCCCATGCCGGAGGCGATTGAGGATGGCGCTACCTTTGACGATAATGCCTACAAAAAGGCGTTGCACTATGCCAAGGTGCTGGGCGTGCCATGCCTGGCGGACGATTCCGGCCTGGTGGTCGATGCCCTGGACGGCCGGCCCGGCGTCTATTCGGCCCGCTATGCCGGTCCCAAGGCGACCGACTGGGACAACTGTGAAAAATTGCTCGGGGAAATGGCGGGCAAGGAGAACCGGGCCGCCCATTTCGTCTGCGTCCTGTCGCTGGCCACCCCAGCGGGTCCAGCCCTGACCTGGGAAGGCCGCTGCGACGGGGAGGTTACCGCCGAGCGGCGGGGCGAGTCGGGTTTTGGTTATGACCCGATTTTCTTCTTCCCCGAATTCGGCAAGACCTTTGCCGAGGTCTCCATGGACGAAAAAAGCAAGGTGAGCCACCGGGGCAGGGCGCTGGCCGAGTTTGTTGCCGAATTTTCCAAGGTCCAGGCCTGGCTGCGCCAGCGCATGACCGAGATCAAGCCGCCCAAACCCGACCACAGTCAGTTCGAGCACAACGACTGGTCCAAAGAGCGGATGTGCTGAGCGCGGTCAGAAGACCGATCCCCTGAAAACAACAGAAAAAAAGTCCTTGGGCCGCAAGGCCTCCATCTTGTTTTTGCGGGCGAAGTACACTATAGTAGCGGCCATTCCGTCCGAAAGCGAATCCTGTTGCCGAACCCGGTGGGGAGCCGCTCCTTGTGAGAGCGTTAGTCACCAAATATTGACCAGTTCGCTTTCCGCCATTTCGATGGGGACCGCGAAGAGAATTTTTTTCCCTCGGAGTGGAGTGACGAGCAATCTTGCAAACATTTTTTTGAGTTCTCGCTCAATTCATGGAGCTTTTTCCCCGCGGTCGAAATGACGAAACCAAGGATGTCGCCCGGTGATTTATGGCCACATTCAGCTCATCACCTGTTCCGCTCCTTTTTGGAGATAAAAATCATGAAGAACAAAGCCCTTTTGCTCGGTCTGGTTCTGCTGGCCGCCACCTTGGCAGGTTGCTTTACCACCACCACCATCAATCCCAACTACAGTTCCGCTAATCCCGAATTGATGTTCATCGGCAAAGAGGCCCCCGAAGCCAAGCCGGCAGAGAAACTCAATCTCGGCTCCTACTGCTTAAGCGTATCCGAAAAATGGAAAGTGGACGGCAAAACCCCGGATGGGCAGACCATCTGGAGCAAAGACAGTTTACGCAACGCGGTGCCGTGCCGGTGAACCGGACAAATGGCGCTCCCTGGCGCGGGTTGGCGACCATGAATGGATGGTATCTTCTGCTCACCACTCTGGTGATCGGACTGCTGGCTGGCCACAGCGAAGCACTGGCCCAGCAGAAACGGAAGATCGTCCTCAGCGGGAATCAATTTAAGGAATCGTTTCTTGAGAAGGTCACGGTCTCGGGAGGCATTCGGGCCGGATTCATGTACCAGAGTTCCCTTGCGCGGGTCGACGCCCACCAGCTTTATATTTATCTCCACCGTGACCTCGACGATCAGGACATGCTCTGCGTCAACATGGTCAGCCGGGACGGCCGTTACGCGGCTTCCTGGCAATACGCCATCGGCAGCCAGCCGCCGGGGGCGATCAATGTCGAGATGTCCTCGAAATACCAGGAACAGATGGCGAGTTACCCACCCGATGGACTGGTGGTGCTGGCCGGGATTGCCAAGGGGAATTGCGCCGCGCCAGATCAGAAATACATCCCGGCCAGTTGGGGGGAAACCAGCGCGGCCGATTATATCCTCTACGTCAATTCGGGCAATACCGACACGGTTATTGGCGTTCCCGGCCGCACCGAGCGGATTGTCTGCACCAAGATCGCCGCCGACAACACGATTGCCTACGACACCCAATGCGTTATCGGCAAGGAGGTGCTCGATGCGCCCAAAAGTATCTTTCTCGTGCGTAACAGCTTTGGCAACAAACTGCCGAACGTGGAATTTCCCGTGAGATAGAGCGTGGTGCTCCGTAAATCCTGCCAAGGGGTCTTTTCGATCTTCCGCAATATTGTTCTGGCGGCGGTCCTCTATGAGCCGGAAAACCGGAAATTCTCCGTCCTGGCGGAGCGCTATCCCAAGACCCTGAACGGCATCACCATTGTTTTCTGTATCTATCTGGGATTTTTGGTTTTCCTGGTTGTTAAAATCGTCATCAACACCACGACTACCGGCTCGTTTATCCTGACCGCCCGCACCGAACAGATCGAATACCAGCCCGAGAGCATCGCCCCGCCGCGCATTCCCCTGTACAATGCCACCCTGCATTGGGAGGAGCAAAGCACCGGGCGCTTCGATCCCCTGGCCCCGGAGCCATCCACCTCGAAATCCCTGACCATTGCCGGCAGTGGTTCGGTGCAGATCCAGGGCAAGTCCCATCTCGTTTTTTCCAGGATCGGCCGGGGGAGCCTGCATATCCAGATCAAGGGCGAAAATCCGGTGGTGGTGTACAACGACAAGGACGAAGCCATCGCCAACCTGCCGTGCTCGGTCGAACTGGTGCTGAACAATCCCGAGGTCCTGCTGAATCAGGACATATCGTGGAAATACAATCTCGACGGCCCGCTGATCGTCGGACGGGTGCCGACCTACGGTGTCCAACAGTTGAGCGGCCTGCTGATCGACGGGGAGATCCAGATGATCGCCCGGCAGTTGTTGTCCGGGAACCACTACAAGGTTGACCCCTACAAGCTGCAACTGGGCGATGAGATTCAATTCTTGCCTGAAAATCCCAAAACCAGCGGCATGGTCACTTTTGACGCCAACCGTGGCTTGCAGATGGTGGCCATTGTCGAGGCCGACTCGGCGACGGTGAAAAAATTCAGGGCGACCCATATTCAAATCCAGAATAACCTTTGGTCAAAACTGGGCAAGGATGAAGAGCTGGTGATCACCTGGGCCGTGTTGCTTACCGTGCCGGGAATGCTGGTCTTCTTGTCGCGGCTTCTCGCCTTTCATGCCTTGCATGCAAAGATATGAGCAGATTTTTTTTCCCCCTCATATACCTGGCCGTGTGCCTCCCCTGGTTGGGCGCGCCGCTTACCGACCTCCGGCCTGCCATGGCCTCGGATGCCTACATCAGGGGCGATCAAGACCAGACCGGCCAGGGCATCCTGCGGCAGCGCGGCGAAGAATGTTTGGTCATCGCGCCGCTGCACGTGGTTGATGATGCCTTGCAAATCGAGGTCACCCTGGCCGACAAGCGGAGATACCCGGCGGAGATGATCGAGTCCTTCCCCGGCGATCTCAGTGTGCTCAGGATCGCGGCCGCTGATCCGATCCCGTGTAAGGCCGGCGCCTACTACGCCAACATCCCCTTGGGCAGCCTGCTGGAGACTGAAAAGAGCGGTGAATTGCGCACCATGCTCGCCGACGGCAGCATCCGCATCATCCCGGTCAATATCATCGGCTACGACCAGTTCCGCGCCATCCTCGTCATGCCGCAGGATGGCGCCACTCCCCTGGCCAAGGGCGAGAGCGGCAGCCCACTCTATATTGCCGGCCGGTTTGCCGGCATGCTCCTTTCGGTCATCAACAATGTCGGCAATGTGGTCCGCAGCGATACCCTGGCCCATACCGTGGCGCTTTTTTTCGAGGACAAGGGCCGCCGGCCGCCGGTTGCCGCTGCCCCAAGAAAAGGTGAGCTGCCAAGGTCGTGCCACACCTTCATACACAAGGACGAGGTTGCCGCTGCCCCCAAAAAAAGTGAGCTGCCAGCAGCGGACAAAGCCCTGCGCCAGGAGGTCGCCGGCAAGGAGCAGGAGTTTGACGGCATCATCGCCAAGAGCGCGACGGTTGAGCATACCATCAAGCTGGAGGGCAACAGCCCGGTATGGTTGAGTTTTGTCCCGACCGGCGATGGCGTGCAATTCAACCTCGAAATCCTGGATTCGGCCCGGCGGATCGTGTATCAGAACAAGAACTGGCCGCTCAGCGGCATCGATGCCGCCCGCGTTGCCTTCACCCCGCCCAGGAGCGATGTCTACTCGTTGTTCATCATCGGCACCAAGGGGGAAGGGAAATACGCCTTCACGGTGAAGCCCATCACCACCAACGCCCAACTCCGGGGCCAGAGCAATGCCCTGCACCTGGGCGGTGGACCGGTTCAGGGGATCCTCGCCCAGGGGGCGGTGGCTGAATATTCCACAACCCTGGAGGAAAACAGCCCGGTTCGGCTGGTCCTGCTCGCAACGGATGCGCATTTGCGCTACAATTTGGACTTTGTCGATGGAGCCGGCCGATCCGCCTACCGGGATTCGGCTCGGGTGTACAGCGCCGCCGAGGAGGTCGCCATTGCCTTCACTCCGCCCAAGACGGGCGGGTATACCATCCGGCTCAAGGGGGTCGAAGGGGAAGGGGCCTTTGCGATGCAGCTGCAGCCGATCGCCAGCAACGCCCAGTTGCGCGGTGAGGGCAATGTGCTCGTCATCGGTGGTGCCCGGACGGAGGGGCGCATCGGCCAGGGGGCGGTGGCCGAATACCGATTGCAGCTTGAAGCTCTGCAACAGGTGGGTTTTTATTTTTCAGGGGCCGAAGATTCGGGTAAATATACGATAGAGATTGTCGATTCGGCTGGCGGGCCCGTTTACCTCAACCCCACCGGGCGGTACGGCGGCACCGAGTCCTTTGTCATCCCGTTCGCGGCGCCGAAAACAGACATCTATACCCTGCGCCTGACCGGGACCGACGGCGAGTGCGGGTTTGCACTCAGCGTTCGCCAGGGAGTCCGCAAGGATTGAATTTGTCCTCGATTGTCGAGGTGTAACCATTTCAACACGAGACTAAATAAGGATACCATCAGATGATTCCAATGGAATTCTACCTGCCCATCGCAGGTAACAGCGTGAATGTCGTGGCCGTGTTCGGCATGGGAGGCGTGGTTGGTCTCTTGTCGGGCATTTTTGGTGTTGGCGGCGGTTTCCTCATGACGCCGCTTCTCATCATGATTGGCATTCCACCCACGGTGGCCGCCGCCTCGGACTCCAACCAGATTGTCGGCGCTTCTACTTCGGGAACGCTTGCCCATTTGCGGCTTGGCAATGTCGATGTGAAGATGGGGCTTTTGCTCCTGGTTGGCGGCGTTGTCGGCAGCACCGGAGGCGTCTACATCATTCGGATGCTGCGCGCCATGGGGAATGCCGATTTTCTCATCAATGTGACCTATGTGTTGATGCTCGGGTTTATCGGCGGGTACATGTTTATTGAGAGCCTGCAAGCCATGCGCAAAGCCAAGGCTCCCGCCAAGAGCGTGCCGCAGGAGCACAAGAAGGCCAGCGCCTTCGCGCGGTTCCAGGCCAGCTTGCCCTGGCAGATGGATTTCGCGCGCTCGGGCGTTCGCATGTCGCCGGTTATGCCTCTTGTTCTGGGTGTTTTTGTCGGCATTCTTTCGGCGATCATGGGTGTCGGCGGTGGATTCATCATGGTTCCAGTGATGGTGTATTTGTTGCGCATGCCCATGCATGTGGTGGTTGGCACCGGACTTTTTCAGATGCTCTTCACCTGCATAAACGCCACCGTCATGCAAGCGACGGTGAACCACACGGTCGACTTCATGCTGGCCCTGCTTCTTTTGCTCGGCTCTTCCATCGGCGCGCAAATCGGAGTGAAGGCCGGCAAGAAGCTGAATGGTGAGCAACTGAAAATTCTTTTGGCCTCGCTGGTGTTGATTGTCATGTTTAAAATACTCTATCAATTGCTTGCCACGCCGGACATCTTGCTGGCCTATGCCGGAGGTCACTGATCATGAAACGTATCCTGCTTTTTTTGTTGGGCCTGGCCTTCCTTGCCAATGCCGCTGGGATTCAGGCCGCTGATGTCGATTTCACGGTCGGACAGAGCACGGTCGACATGGATCTGTTCTACAATGGCGCGTCCATCCCGGTTACGGGTGCTGTTCCCGAGGGGGCGCTGGTGGTGGTGCGCTTCATCGGCAAGATCGGCGAGGTGTCCATGAAGCAGAAGGGCAAGGCTATGGGGCTTTTGTGGATGAACATGAATACTCTCCACTTCTCTCATATGCCCGCAATCTGCCTGGTGGAGGCCTCGGCGCCTTTGGCCGGGACTGGCCAGGTTGGAGAAAAGCTTGGGCTGGCCGGCGTCACCGACTCAATCGTCATTGAGCCGGCTTCAGCCGACCGCCAGATGCTTTTGCCTGAGATTCTCAAACTGAAAAAGAGTGAAGGCCTCTACCGCGAGGATGGCGGCGCGGTCAAGCTCGAAAGCGCCAAAGACGGCCGCCAGGCATTCAGCGCCAGCGTCAGGCTTCCTTCGCGTCTTACTCCCGGTGAATACTCGATTGAGGTGTTCGCTGTGAAAGACGGCGAGATTGTCGGCCAGAGCGTCAAACCGATTGCCGCCCGTCTGGTGGGTGTTCCAGCCTTTATAGCGAATCTGGCCTTCAATCATGGGCTGTGGTATGGCATTCTGGCTTCGCTCATCTCCATGCTCGCCGGCCTCGCTGTCGGGTTAATCTTTGGGAGCAAGGGGGCTCACTAATACCCATGGCATGGAAAGATACTCTCTTTTGGTGGCGCAAACCGCCGCCTGTGCCTTTTGCGGCGCTCTTTAAGAAATTCAAGAGCATCCTTGAACGGAACAACCAGGTCCTTGAAACCATGGGGGACATGGGCGACAAGCTGGGGGGAGGGTATATTTTCGATCAGCAGTATCTCATCGAGTCTTGCGGGAAGCTCGGCGATCATGTTTTTAAGCTCATTTCAGATCTGGGCGTTTTGTGTCAGGACAAAAATGTAGCTCTCTTTACAGCCTTTGAGCGGGTGCAGCATCAGATCCAAGAGGAACTGGCTGGCCACCGGGTACTGTCGCGTTTCGATCACATCCTGCCCCTGAGCGAGCTCACCCACGC
>WRKE01000261.1 GCA_009778235.1 Pseudomonadota bacterium | reverse complement strand
GCCGCTGATGCCGGAGAGTTCAGCTTTCATCTCCGCGACCGCTGCCGCCATGTGCGTTGCCATGGCTTCGGCGGATTGTTGGCCGCTGGCCGTCAGCTTATCGACCAGGGTGTTGAGGGAAGCCACCGCGTTGCCCATGGCTTGGGCCGCCTGGTTATTCAACCCTTGCAAGCCATTGATCTGCCCGCCCAGCAAGGTTTGCAGGTCAGCGCCGAATCGCTCCATCACCCGCTGAAGCATGAGCACGGCGGCCTCGCCCTGCTCACCGCTGGCGGTCTGCACTGTCTTGGCGATGTCTTGCAGCGGTTGCTGCAAACTCTCCCTGATACTTTCGCTGATGCTGTTGGCCTGTCCCTCAATACTGTTGGCTTGTTTCTGAAAATTGCCGTTCAATTCCCGGATGAGCGCGTCATGGAGTTCCCGGTTGCTCTGAATCTGCGAATCCGTCAAATTTTTCAACATCACACCCAGGTCTTGCACCAGGGCATCTTTGAGTATTTTTGATTGGCTGGCCGATTCCTCCGAAGCCTTGACCAGCCGAGACAGATATTCCTCTTCAACGCCGGCATCAAAGCGGGCATCAAGGGCACGGGCAATGGCTTCGGCCTTACGCAGCAACCAGGTGACCAAAAGCTTTTCGAGAAAGGTCACCATCATGGCGGCAATGATCGCGGCGGCGGATACCCAAAAGGCGTGGCTGACCGTGCCCATCAGGTCCAGCAAACCGGCGTGGGCCTGGGCGGGATCCTTGACCCGCTTGACATAGGCTTCCAGACCGATAATCAGCCCGGAAAACGTGCCGATAATCCCCAATCCAGTGAAAATGCCGGGTAAATGCTTATAAAATTCGGTGTGCATCCAGCTTTCCACCAGGGCCTGGCCGCTGAAATAGAGTTCCGCCGGTACCGTGGCCCGCACCGCCGCGATGCGCCGCTCGCCACCCTTTTCTTCATACTGCCGGTGCAGGGTCTCCTGATACTCGCTCCACAGATGACGGAGGCGTTTGTGGTACTGCGAAAATATTTTGTCGATGGCGTCAAGAATTGCCTCTGGGGCGAGTTCTTTGGGAATTGCACGCAGCTTTTTCGCTATCCGCCACAGCCGGAAGAGATGCCAGCAGGCAGGAAAAAAGAAGTGGAGAACAAACAGGGCAATCAAAACGAAGAGACATCCGCCAACAATCAACAGAAGATGATTCTGTTCAATCGACTGACGCATTAGATTACCTTGCTGTAATAACGAAACTAAAAATTCTACCATATGTCCCCTTCCTTGTTTACACCTCTTCGTGAATAATCCGCCAGCGCTTGGCCCGGAGTCAGGCTGACGGGAGAAGCGCTACCATCTTTGCCGATGCACGCGCTCCGGCTTGCTGCGGTTGACGGCATGAAATGGCCCGGCCGGCCACCCCACCGGGATCAGGGCGAACGGAAAAACATCCTCGGGGATGGTCAGCAATTGGCGAAATCCATTCATCCGCTCCTCAAGAGGATACACACCCACCCAGACCGTGCCCAGCCCGAGATCGCGCGCCGCCAACAGGGCGTTCTGGGCGGCGGCACTGCAATCCTGGACCCAAAAATCAGGCCAGGGACAGCCGGCGGGATCGCCGCAGATGAGGATCGCCGCCGGTGCCGTGCGCACCATGTCGCTGTAGGGGTGAAAGGCTGGGATGGAGTCGAGCTTTTCCCGGTCCGTGATCACCACAAAATGCCAGGGTTGTTGGTTGCCCGCCGAGGGCGCCAGCATGGCTGCCTCGATGATCGTCTGGAGATGTTCTTCAGCGACCGGTTCTTGCTGAAAACGACGGATACTGCGCCGGGTGGCAAGGGCGTGGGTGAGTTCCATGGGGGTCTCCTTTACAGGGATTGGGCGGATGAACGGTGGCCGGCACCTGGTGCCGCGTCGCCCGCCTGGTCGACACCAAGGCCAAGACCGCCGGGCGCGGCCTCAGCGGATGAAGTTCATCCGGACCTTGCCTTCCCTGGCCGGCGGGACGATCGTGCCCTTGCCATGCTCGACCAGCCTCAGCAGCCAGGCCATATTTTTGCCCAAGATCCGCATGATCTGGGCACCCTCATCATCCTTGGCGGCCTCGCCCGGCCGCGCGCCATGGATCACATTCCAGTAGTTGGAGGTCGGGATCAGCATCTCGGCATAACAGAGAAAATTATTCAACTGGTTGAAGGCGGGCAGGCCGCCGGAACGGCGGACCGCCACCACCGCGGCGCCGACCTTGTGACGCAGCATGCCGCCATTGCAGCCGGTGACGTAAAAGGCGCGGTCCAAAAACGACTTCATGGTCCCGGCCATGGCCGAAAAGTGGACCGGCGTGCCCAGGAGAATGCCGTCGGCGCCCTTCATCAACTGAATCCACTCGTTGACCGGATCATCGGCCTGGATGCACTGCTCGTTTTGCTGCTTGGCGCACTGGCCGCAGGCCAGGCAGCCCCGAACCGCCTTGTTGCCGACCTGGACAATCTCGGTGGCAATACCCGCCTTCTCCAACTCGTCGGTGACCATCTTGAGCGCGTGCCAGGTATTGCCCTCTGCATTGGGACTGCCATTGAATGCGACGACTTTCATCTCCTCTCTCCTTTGTGGTCTTTTGGTAGATGGCTGTTCCGCCCTTCCCCTTGTCTCCATGGGCAGGGGAATGGCCAAAGGCGCTGAATATTTTTTGTTAGCATGGGCGATTTTATCCTGAATTGCAACAGGGCTGCGAAAATCAGAAAAATCTTCCGGCGGACTGGTGACACAACCGCAACCCTTTTGAGAGCGGATGTGGTAGGTTATTTTTTGTTCGTCGTTTAAACCTGCGCTTGCCGGGCAGGTTGCCACCCCGCTTCCATTTAACCAGTGAGGCCCGGCCATGGCTCCCCACCCACCCATCTCTTCCCACCCCGCTTTCCACGGCCTGACTCCCGAGCGGATTCTGGAGGCGGTCGAAACAGCGCTGGGGAGTGCCTGCACCAATCTCTGCCGGCCATGCAACAGCTACATCAACCGGGTCTACGAGCTGGCGGACAACGAGGGCAACGGCCTGATCGCCAAGTTTTACCGGCCGGGACGATGGAGCCCGCAAATGATCCTGGAGGAACACGATTTTCTGCGGCAACTGGCCGACGAGGAGATCCCGGTGGTGGCACCGCTGCCCCTGCGGCCGCGCGGCACCATCGGCCAATGCGGCCCCATCTCGTTCGCGGTGTTTCCGAAAAGGGGCGGCCGCTCGGTCGATGAATTCAACGAGGAGCAATGGCTGGGTGTCGGCCGCCTGCTTGGCCGGATGCACATGGTGGGAGCGCGGAATAGGGCCGCGCATCGTCAGCATCTGCACCCGGCCGTCACCACCGCCGCCCAGGTGGCGTATATCCAGAAAAGCGGCCTTGTTCCGGGTGATCTGCTCTCCCCCTACACCCGGGCCGCCGAGAAGCTCATCGCCGCCATCACCCCCCTGTTCGAAGGCCTTGAGACCATCAGAATCCATGGTGACTGCCACACCGGCAACCTGCTGTATCGGCCCGGGGCCTCTTTTCTGTTGATCGATTTTGATGACATGGTCATCGGGCCGCCGGTGCAGGATCTCTGGATGCTGCTGCCGGGACGCCTGGAAGACGCCTCGCTGGAAGCTGAGCTGCTCATCGAAGGCTACGAAACTTTTCGGTTCTTTGCCCGAAGCACGCTGCGGTTGATCGAGCCCTTAAGGGCCATGCGCTTTATCCATTATTCGGCCTGGTGCGCCCACCAGGTGGTCGAGGACGGGGCCACGGCCGTGGTGCCGGATTTCGGCTCCACCACCTACTGGCGGGCTGAAATCGACGACCTCAACGATCAGTTGCAACGGATCGAGCAGGGTAATCGACCGGCCGGAAACCTGTGGTGAGCGCAGCCATCGCCGCTGCCACCGGGCAGGGCTTGGGAGTGCTAAAAAGACTTTCGCAATTAATCCGCGTCCGGTACATTCTCCCCTTGGCTCGCCCCAAGGGGGCCGAAGCCGAAACCATCCTGCGTCCGCCACCGCATGCCGCGACCGCGGACGCAGCCGTCAACCATCATGCAGGAGTACGAATCATGAAGAAAGCATGCGTCCTCGCCGCCTGTGCCGCCGCCCTGATCCTGGCCGGTTGCGGCGCGGCCACCATTGCCCCCAATTACCAGTCGACCAATCCCGACTTGATGCGGATCGGTGGCGACACCCCTGGGCAAAAAGAACCTGAAATCATCAACATGGGCTCCTATTGCCTCCAGGTGAACGACAAATGGAAGACCGACGGCAAGACCCCGGACAGCCAGACCATCTGGACCAAGGACACTTTTCGCAAGGTCATTCCCTGCCGCTGAGCGTTCGGGCTTGCGGCCGGTACCGGCCAAGCGTTTAAGCGCTTTGATAAAAAAACGGGTTGCTGTTCCTGCGAACAACAACCCGTTTGTCTGTTCAAGCTTCAGCCGCTCGGCGATCATACCATTTCCTCTTGCCAATGCAGTCGGTCATGATAGGAACCATATTGAATTTTAATGAAAAAAATAAGAATATTTTTTTTCATTAAAAATAGAAAGTGATATCACTCCCCTGGTTCACCCTCCCCCGGTTGGTCGTCTTCGCCATCCACCTCCTGCCACGGCAAGGAAACTTCGAACTTGCTCCCCAGTTGCGAGGTGCTGGCGATCGAAATCACGCCTCCCATCCGGGTGAGCGATTCGTGGATGATGGACAACCCCAAGCCTATCCCGCGCCGCTGGCCAACATTGCTGCCCCGGAAAAAGGGATCGAAGATGCGCTTCAAATCCCCTTGTTCTATGCCGATGCCTTGGTCGGCCACAGTCAGCCGCAGCCGGTCGCCCGCCTTGACGACCTCCAGGGACACCTGCCGATCCGGCGGGGTATATCGAAAGGCATTGGTCAGCAGGTTCTCCAGCACCCTCCGGTAGAGGGTCGGATCGATCCGCAACAGGCCGCATTCTTCGCCAATGGTGACGATGAACTCATGCCCCGCCGCCTTGGCCGCCTGCGTCTCCTCGGCAATGGTCCGGCTCAACATCCTGATATCGCAGGAAACGACCTGAGCCTTTTGCCCTGTTTCCAGCTCAACGTTCCGATAGGCCAGCAACGATTCCGCCAGATCGGTCAACTGTTGAGTGGCGCTGCGGATATGGCGTTTCTGCGTCGTCCGTTCCTCCTCGTCGAGCTGCTTGCCGTAGCGGTCTAAGATATCGAGACTGCTTTGTAACAGGCTCAAGGGGGTCCGGAATTCGTGTGCCGCCGTGGACAACAGCTTGTCTTTCGCCAGATTGGCGGCCACCGCCGCTTCCCGTGAGAGTTGCAGTTCCTGTTCCATGTGTTTGCGACCGGTAATGTCGCGGGAGATGCCGAACAGGCCGACAATGGCACCAGTGGCGTTGCGAACCGGCCCCTTGGTGGTCAGGAAGATGTATTCATGACCTGCCAGCTTCATGCCCTCCTCATAGGCCCAGACCTCGCCCGATGCCAGGATGCTCCGGTCTCTGACCATGATCTTGTCCGCCTCTTCAGGCGAGAAAAAGGCCAGGTCATCCTTACCGAGAATATCCTCTCTAAGACAGCCAAAGCTCCTATAAGTCGCCCTGTTACACATCAGATACCGTCCAGCCAAGTCCTTGATATAGACCAAATCCAGGGCGGATTCGGTCATGGAATGCAGCAGGGCCTGGTTCTCCCGGAGAGAATCCTCCAAACGTTTTTTCTCGGTGACATCATGGACAATGGAATACAAGACTGTCCGTCCTCCGATCTGGATCGAACTGCAGTAGACCTCGACATCGCGGATCTCGCCGGAGGCCAGACGGTGAGGGAACTGATACATCGCTCCCTGCTGTTCCCTGGCCCTGGCCATCTCTTTTTGTACTTCGGTACGAGCCAGGGCGTTGATGTCGCTGACACGCATCTTGGTCAACTGTTCATGGGCATAGCCGTAAAAAGCGCTGGCCGCCTTGTTGGCGTTGATGATCTTGCCGTTATCGGGGTCAATCAGCATCTTGACTGAATGGCTGTCGGTAAACAGGACCTGGAACAATTCCGCCCGCTCGCGGATCGCCTCCTCCATCAGCTTGCGTTCGGAGATGTCCAGGAAGGCCCAAATATATCCCTGCGACAGATCACCGGGATCGACCGCACGACCGGAGGCTCTGACGCAGATGGAGCTGCCGTCCTTGCGCGTAAGGCGCTGTTCACCCTCATAGATCAGGCCCTGGGCGAGGATCGGAGAGGAGCTTTCTCCCAGATTCTTGTATTCTTCGCAGGATGGAAAAACCCGGGTGGTTTTCAGATGCACCTCTTCCTTGGAATAACCCAGCATCTCCGCAAAACTGCGACTGCACCAGAGCAACCTGCGGTCAACATACTTGGCTATGCCGACCGGCACGGTTTGCAGGAGAATCTGCAGTTCGCGGGTCAGATCGCGCAACCGCTCCTCGGCCAGTTTCCGGGTGCTGATGTCGATGTAAAATCCGGTCATGAGCAGGGGCTTCCCGTCCTCGGTCCAGTCGATAACCTTCCCCCAATCCTGGACCCATACCCAATGGCCGTCGCGGTGCCGTATCCGGCATTCCTGGTCATAGAACGGTCGAATGCCGGCAAACAGCTCATCCAGCTCTTGCCGCAAGACGGGCAGGTCGTCCGGGTGCACCAATTGCAGCCAGGTGTTGCTGTCCATCGGCTCCAGCTCCGCCAGAGAGTATCCGGCTATTTCGGCCCAACGCTCGTTGCAGCTCAGCTCCCCGGTCTGGATGTTCCAATCCCAGATCCCCGCCTTGGCGGCCTCGAGCACGTTGGTCAGCCGAACCTTGCCGGCCAGCCCGCCCTGTTCGTTGAGATTCGCCGGTATTGGCGGACAACATTCCGCCCAGGACCGCATGACCGCGGCCAGCAGGTAGAGGGCGCTGCCGTAGTACGCAGCCCTGGCGGCCCAACTGGGCGGGACACCGGGACCACCTTGCAGGGCAAGGCCAAGGAGTGCCGCGGCCATCAATAACAGAGCCAGGCTGTACCAGCGAATGAAGGGGGACATACTCGGACGGTGAGCCAGGCAGAGCAGTACGGCGGCGACCAGGAGCATGGTTGCGGCCGAGCCGAGCACCAGAGAGCGGGTCACGGCACCGCCCCCGGTGGGGCTAAGAAAAAGAGGCGCCCACTGGCACCAGAAGGCGGTGAGGAGCAAAGCTAGAAGCGCCATCGTACCGAAACCAGCCGCAATCAGCCAGGCCCGGGGCCGGGCAACCGGCTCCATCCGGATGCAAAAGACGATGGCGCCGGTCAATTGGAGGACCGCGGCCAGCCAGGCAAAGGTGTGGTACAGGGAGGCCAGGACATTGGCATCAAGGGCGGCCCGCTCGCCGCCATTGAAGAGGGCGGGCACCAAAACCAATCCCGCTGCGCCCCAGAAAAAGGAGCCGCAACTCAGCGGCAGCAAGCCGGGACTGCGGTGGCGGACAAAACCCCTGCCCAGCCAGAGGGCGACAAAAAACGCGGCCAGAGCGCCTGATAAGAGACCAGCCCCCGACAGCCAGGCCCGCTGAAGGACAAGCTCCTGCGGCGGCATTGGCCACAAAACAACCAGCCACACGGCAAGCACAGGCCAATGGGACTGGCGTTCAAGTGACACACAGACCGAAGCGTATTTATTCAGAGCCCGAGAAGAATGGAGTGGGAGATTGACCACGAAGATAGAAAACGATCCGGGATATCTGTCAATTAGCCTTGGCGCGATACATGTGTTCAGCCAAGGTGGCCCAATGCGCGAGCGATGCGGCATTAGCGGCTCCCAACTTGCGGAGCAGCCGGTTTCGGTGCACATCCACGGTCCTGGGACTGATGAAAAGCAACTCGCCGATCAGCCTGGATGATTTTCCCTTGGCCACCAACAGCAAAATTTCCCATTCCCGGGGGGTGAGCAGCCGCAACTTGCGCGATTCTTCTTCCGTGGGGCCGCCACGCGATTTGGTGACCGTACGGAGTGAGGAGAACCGCCGCAGACGGGCCGCCACGGCGGTCAAAAGTTCCTCGGCACTGAAGGGTTTGGTGAGGTAATCATCCGCCCCGACATTCATGCCCTTGCGGACCTGTTCGGGCGAATTGAGGGCGGAAACAAAGAGGAAGGGAATGGTGGCGAGATGGTTGAACCCCTTCACCGCCTCGTGAAAGGCATAACCGTCCATGCCCGGCATCAGGATGTCGCACAGGATCAAATCCGGCCGCTTGCTGCGGATCTGGCTCAGGGCGCCAAGGCCATCGCCAACCGAACGAACGCTGTATCCTTCGAGCTTGAGGATCAACTCCATGTTGTTCCTCAGCGCGGGTTCATCCTCAACTATCAGCAGCGAAAATTGCTTGTTCGCTTCGTTTACCTGTTTTTTCACGTTACCAGGCTGCACGTTCGTTTCATTCATAAGAAATACCTGTTCCGGCGATATCTATGACTTTTCTCCATGGACACGGACACCTGCACGGCCACAGCCATTCTGGCCCAACATCTGTCCGCCGGCAATCTGCGGTTCCATACCCTGACAATAAGTATTATGCACAGATCAGCATACAGAACAAGCCCCAATCGTGTTCCCTACAGGCACGCCAAGAGGGTGATGATCCGTGGATTAACCGTCAGATTTACAAAAAAATCCGTGCAATTATCCAGGTGATCATTCATTTGGCGCCTTCCCCACAACCGGAACAGGGGCTACTACTTTTTGCTCATCTCTTCGACCAACCGACCAAGATCAAACAAATGTTTTCTGCCATCCTCAAGCATGGCCAGAAATTCTTGCCAGACAACACCATCATAGGGTCTTGCGCTGGCGACCTTAAGCGGCAAAATAAATGGAAGGTATTGAGATATCTCCTTTTCCCGACGGGATGGGAGCGCCCTGTACCACAAGAGGCATTGCCGCTCCGGACTTTATGCGACTAGGCGATTCGATGTCTATAAGCAAAAATAAGTATTTTTAAGCCGAAAAGCGTCTCCGGGGAGGTCAACCGAGCTGTTTTCTCGTCTCCGATGACCGCTTGATTTCAACTGGCTTCAGCGGGCCCAGGGTGGTTGGCGGGGTCACCAAATAAGGGCGGAGTCCTGGAGCGGAGTGAATAAAATGCATTTTCCGCCGGGATTTCGGTCCCCGCCCACACAGTCCTTGCATTCCCATTGCGGGTGACTTACACAGGTGATGTTGTCCATGAAGCCTCCTGGTTCGGAAGCTCAAGCGGTCCACGATCTCAGACGCTTCTTTTTCCCAATAACCGGCAAACAGTTCCTGTCCCCCGCCAACGCCGTGCCGGCGCCATTGATCCGGGACGAATTTCCCCAGAATCATACGTCATGCGGTATGCGATCTTCTCCTCCCTTCTGGTTTTGATTGTCCTGATGCTCATTTCCTGCTCTCAACGTTGCTATGACGGCCCGGTTTCAGACCATTTCGATGGCCAGCGATTTTTCAATCCCGGCAAACCATACAACAAAACCTTGTTCGATGTGCTCAAGTGGTACGCAACCCGCGAACGCCAACCCTGGCCCGCTTTCAGTGAACTGCCCCTGACAGATCAGCCGCCTCGCCAGGTGAAGGGCAACGGGCTCCGGGTCGGCTTCGTCGGTCACGTCACCCTGCTCATCCAAACCCAGGGGCTCAATATCCTCACCGATCCTCTCTGGGCCGACCGAGCCAGTCCGTTCACCTGGATCGGGCCCAAACGGGTTCATCCGCCGGGCATCCGGTTCAATGACCTGCCACCCATCGACGTGGTGCTGATCAGCCATAACCACTACGACCACCTCGACCTCGATACCCTGGCAAGACTGTGGCAGCGCGACCGGCCCCGGTTCATCGTGCCCTTGGGCAATGAGGCGTTGATCCGCGACCGTATTCCCGCAGC
>WRKE01000260.1 GCA_009778235.1 Pseudomonadota bacterium | reverse complement strand
ACCATCTACCTTTACTTCAACAATAAATTTGATATTCTCCTCTGCGTTTTCGAACAGGAAATCGGCAAACTGATCGAACACGTCAACCTGCTTCTGGAAAAGGAGACCAACGCCAAAACCAAGCTCGAAATCTTCATCACCAACCATCTCGAGGAGATGAAGAAAAACCGCTATCTGGCGGAAGTCATCCACATCGAATTGCGCCAAGCCACCAAGATTATTCGAGAATACAGAAAAAATACCTTCAACGAGTATCTGCGGATCATTGCCGCCATCATCGAAGAAGGGCAGAAGGACGGAACCTTCCGCCAAGATATCCAACTGGACATTGCCCAGCAGATTGTGTTCGGCGCCCTGGATGAAATCTCCATATGCTGGCACACGGACAGTAACTGCCCCTATACGCCGGCCGAGGTGAGCATCCAGATGACCAACCTCTTCCAGACCGGCTTGCTGACGCCCCTGACCTGAGTTTTTTTATCTTTGCCATGCCGCGCAGGCCTTGGCAATTTCATTTCCCCAACAAGAGCGCCATATATCTGGGGTCATCTCGCTACGCCCCCGAGGAGAAGTGGTGTCACATGGCCAGATTCTCCCATTGGTCGCAATCTTCTTATCGTTTATGTTTCAAAGTTCACATCCCCTCTCATTGTGGGAAAATGGAACAAACCCCTGCCCTTTCCAGCCGGATCTATTTTATTCGTTCATTTAAGTGTGCTGGCCGCAACCTAGCGAATGGTTGAGGCCTCGATGGAGATAACCTCGAATTCGCGCATTCCTCCGGGGGTCTTGGTCTTGACTTCGTCGCCGACCTCCTTGCCGAGCAGCGCCCTGCCCAGGGGCGAGAAGACCGAGATCGAACCTTTCTTTACATCAGCCTCCTCGGGTCCCAGCAACTGATAGGTCACCTCGACCTCGGTGGTCAGGTCCATCAGGGCGACGACTGTACCGAACACCGCCCGATTAGTGGAAACCTTGGAGCAATCGATGAGTTCGGCCCGGCTGATTTTATCCTTTAATTCGAGAATTCTTCCTTCGACCAGGCTTTGCCGCTCCTTGGCCGCATGGTATTCGGCGTTTTCACTGAGATCGCCATGCGCCCGGGCCACTTCGATCGCCTTGACGATTTCAGGGCGCTCCATCCGTTCAAGCCGTTCCAGCTCGTCCCGAAGTTGCTGATTTCCAGTCAAGGACATCGGGATACGTTCCACCATTGCTCATCCTCCCTTGGATGTCTGAAGATAGTTGACAAGAAGAAAGCGCTGGGACACTCCCAACGCTTTCCGGTACCACTCGTACTTTTAGGGGTTCGATCTAACGGGTGCTGCCCATCAACATCAAGACAGCAGCACTCACGCCGGCCGTTTACCTGGTTTGGTAAAATCTCCTGATGGTTTCCACCACATAAACCAGTTGTTCATCTGCCAATTCAGGATAAATGGGCAGGGCCAGAGAACTGGCCGCGGCCTGCTCCGCCACCGGCAAGGATTGGCGCTGGTACAGCGAAGGACCGAGGCATTCCTGCTGGTGCAGACAAAGGGGATAGTAAATTTCGCAGCCCACGGCATGTTCCTGGAGGTGTTGCCGCAATCGGTCTCGTTCGGGAACAAGGATGACGAACTGATTGTAAATGTGGTGGTTGTGGTCGTCGGCCCCCGACGCATCGGCATACACCGCCTGTGGCAGGGCCACAACATTTTCGGCCAGACCTGCCTCGTTGAAGAGCTGACGATAACGGTCGGCGTTCCGGCGCCTGGCCGCATGCCAGCTGTCGAGATATTCCAGCTTGACTGCCAAAACAGCGGCCTGGATCGGATCGAGCCGGAAATTGCCGCCCACCCGGGAATGGTAATATTTCGGTTCAGCCCCGTGGTTGCGATTGGACTGGACGATTTCGACAAAATGACGAGCAGAGGAGGTCAGCATACCGCCGTCGCCGATACCGCCGAGATTTTTGCTGGGGAAGAAGGAAAAACATCCGCACAGTCCCATGGACCCGGCCCGGCGCCAGGTTACGGCACCATCCTCTTGGTACGGGCATTCGGCCCCGATGGCCTGGGCGGCATCCTCGATCACCGGGATGTCATATTCGGTCGCCAAGGCCATAAGCCGCTGCATGTCGGCGCATTGACCGTAGAGATGGACTGGAATGATCGCCTTGATGCGGCTGCCGTTCTTGCGGTCGTCTGCCAGGGCCTGGGCCACCTGTTCGGGATCAATATTAAAACTCTTGGGCTCGATATCGACAAACAGCGGTTGCGCTCCGACCCGCAGGATCGTGCCCATGGTGGCAAAAAAGGTGTACGGAGTGGTCAGGACCAGGTCGCCCGGGCCTGTTTCCAGCGACATCAGGGCCACCAGCAGGGCATCGGTTCCGGAACTCAAGCCCACGCCGTAACCGGCGCCGCAGTATTGGGCGATTTTTTGTTCCAGGCTGGAGACTTCGGGTCCGAGGATATAGCCGGTGGAATCAATGACCCGGGTGACGGCTTCGAGAATCTGGGGGCGCAGGGCGGTCAATTGTGGTCTTAAGTCGAGAAGCGGTACGTTCATGGGTGAGCAACAAGCTGATATGGGGATGGGGAAAGAGAAAAGCGAAGCGGTCAGGAAAACTGACTGTCTGGCCCGGCTGCGAGGATCGTGCCGTCGCCGCTGAGAAAATCCTGAATATCAGGCATTTCTTTCTCGAACTGTTTCCGCAATTTTTTCAACAAATTAGCTTCTATTTGCCGAACGCGCTCCCGGGAAATATTGAACTCGTCGGCAATGGTTTGCAAAGTTTTGGGCTCGTCGCTCAGCAACCGGGTGGTGAGGATAACCTGTTCCTTGTCATTGAGCCTGGTGCTGAGATCTGCCAGAATCCCGGCCAACCGCTCCCGCATTTCCTGGCTGGCGACCATCTCTTCGACGCCCGGTCCGTCATGGGGCAGAAAATTCTTTTGTTCATCCTCGGAATCGCTCCGTACCGGGGCTTCCAGGGAGACATCCCAGTTGTCCATCCGCTGCCCCATCTCAATCACTTCGCTCTCTTTGACATTCAGCCGTTCGGCCAACAACTTGACCTCGGGCTTGAACCCTTGCGACTCAAGGAGTTTTTTTTCCTTGTTCAGACTGAAAAAGAGCTTGCGCTGAGCCTGGGTGGTGCCAATCTTGACCAGCCGCCAGTTATCCATGATAAATTTAAGGATATAGGCGCGGATCCAGTAGGCAGCGTAATAGGAGAATTTGACCCCTCGGTAGGGATCGAATTTTTTGGTCGCCTGGACCAGGCCGACATTCCCCTCTTGGATGAGATCCATGAAGTTCTGCATCCAGTATTTCTGAAAATCCATGGCCACCTTGACCACCAGACGGAGGTTCGAGGAGACCAGACGATAGGCAGCATCTGGGTCGCCGGTTTCCTGGAAACGCATGGCCAATTCTTCGGTTTCCTCCCGGCTGAGCAGCTCATACTGGCTGATTTCCTGGAGGTAACGATGCAAAGCCGGATTGCTGAGCGCCGGCAAATTGTCGTCCTGACTGGTCAGCATCAGGGCGCGTTGCGGCTGCTCGTCATACTCCAGATTGTCGATTTCGCGCTGATCGTTCATGGTGTTGCCTATCGCAAGAAAACAGAACCCTGCAAGGAGAAAAGACTCGCATGCAGGGTTATGGCATAAACCTAACCGAAAATAAAAAAAAACACACTTGAATAAGTCAGTAAACAGGTGAAGAGTTTATTTTCCTGACAATTTATGCTATGGATACCAGTTTCAACCCTCCCCGTATCGGCCCAGAAAGTCTACATTCTCAAATGAATAAGATAAGAAATTTCAGCATAATAGCCCATATTGACCATGGTAAGTCCACCCTCGCCGACCGGATGATCCAACTCTGCGACATCGTCACTGACCGGGAATTCAAGGACCAATTGCTCGACAACATGGACATTGAACGGGAACGCGGCATCACTATTAAGTCGCAGACCATCTGCCTGCCCTTTGCCGCCGAGGATGGAGAAACTTATACCTTAAATCTGGTCGATACCCCCGGCCATGTGGATTTTAGCTACGAGGTTTCCCGTGCCCTGTCTTCATGCGAAGGCGCCCTGCTGCTCATCGACGCGGCCCAGGGAATCGAGGCCCAGACCTTGGCCAACCTCTATCTGGCCATGGAAAATGACCTGGAAATCATCCCGGTGATCAATAAGATCGATTTGCCGGCCGCTGAACCGGAAAAGGTTGCCGCCCAGATCGAGGAGGATCTGGGGCTCGACGGCGGGACCATCCAGATGTGTTCGGCCAAGACCGGTCAGGGGGTGCGCCAACTCCTCAATGCCGTGACCCGCCTCCTGCCGCCTCCCCAAGGCGATCCGGGCCAGCCGCTGGAGGCGCTGATTTTCGATGCCCAATACGATCCCTATCGCGGCACGGTCATCTCAGTCCGCATTGTCAACGGCACGGTCAAAACCGGCGATCAGATCGTTTTTATGTCCAACGGCGCCGAATACCGGGTCGAAGAGCTGGGCATTTTCCGCCTGCGCCGCGAGCCCCGGCCGCAGCTTTCCGCCGGCGAGGTCGGTTATATCATTGCCGGGGTGAAAACCGTCTCCGACACCCGGCCCGGCGACACCATCACCCTCAAGGAGCGCCCCTGCCCGGCCCCCCTGCCCGGCTTCAAAGAGGTGCAGCAGGTCGTCTTCTCCTCGCTGTACCCGATCGCAACCGATGAATACGAAGAACTGGCCGCGGCGCTGGAAAAGCTGAAACTCAACGATGCCGCCCTGTCCTTTCAGAAGGATTCATCCGCTGCGCTCGGCTTTGGCTTCCGTTGTGGTTTCTTGGGCCTGCTCCACCTTGAAGTGGTACAGGAACGGTTGGAGCGTGAATTCGATATCAACCTGATCCTGACCGTACCCACGGTCAAATATAAATTCTACCTGCTGAACAAGACCGAGATCGAAGTCGACAACCCCTCTTATTTTCCTGACCCCAGCACCATTGCCCGAGTCGAGGAGCCATACATCAAGGCGACCATCCATATCCCCGAACGGTACATGGGGGTGGTCATGACCCTGTGCATGGAGCGGCGGGGCGAAAACACCAAATACCACTACCCCATGCCCGGACGCATCGAGTTCGTCTGCGAATTGCCGTTAGCCGAAGTGATCTACGATTTTTACGACCGGCTCAAGTCTGTGACCCAGGGGTATGGCTCGTTTGATTATGAACTCATCGATTACCGGCAAAGCGATCTGATCAAACTCGACATCCTGGTCAATGGCGAGCAGGTCGATGCCCTCTCCCAGCTCACCCACCGGACCAAGGCCAGGGAACGCGGCCTGAAGGCCTGCGAACGGCTGAAAGAGGAAATCCCCCGCCAGATGTTCAAAATCGCCATTCAGGCGGCCATCGGCAGCAACATCATCGCCCGGGAAACCATCTCGGCCCTGCGCAAGGACGTCACCGCCAAATGCTACGGCGGCGACATCAGCCGCAAACGGAAGCTCTTGGAAAAACAGAAAGAAGGAAAGAAACGGATGAAGACAGTAGGCAATGTCGACATTCCCCAGCGGGCCTTTCTCGCGGTGCTTAAATCGGATCAGTAGCCGGAAAGGTTCCGGGTATGAGGGTGGCTTCGGCCGCCTGAACAACAGCGGCCAGCCGCCTACGCAGGGGTTCCACCCCCTGGCCGGTCTGGGCGGAAAACAGGATCCGCTCGCTCGCATTCAAGGTCAGTCCGGCATCCAGGGCGGCCCCGTTTTTTTCCTGCTGGTTGCGGGATAATTTGTCCGCCTTGGTATAGACCGGCAACATGGGCTTGCCCAGATAGCGCAGCCAGTCGATCAGCTCGCGGTCCAGGGTTTTGAGTTCATGCCGCAGATCGATGATCACCACCACACAGGCCAGGGTGGCCCGGGTTTCGATATAGTCGGAGATCAGGCCCCGCCATTGTTGCCGGACCTGTTGCGACACCCGGGCAAAACCGTATCCGGGCAGATCGACCAGATACAAACAGTTATCCACCAGAAAATAGTTGAGACTTTGGGTCTTGCCCGGCTTGCCGCTGGTCTTGACCAGATTGGTCCGGCCGACCAGCCGGTTGATCAGGCTCGACTTGCCGACGTTGGAACGACCGGCAAAGGCGATTTCCGCATGCGCAGGCGGCGGCATCTGCCGGCTGGTATGGGCGGAGAGGAGAAATTCCACCTTGCCAAATTCCATGTTCTTCTCCTCTCAAAAGCCCACAGGCGGTCGCAAGAAGTTCAAATGACCTTGTTCAGGGAATACTCTATGATCCCCTCCGCGCCGGCTTTTTTCAGCTGCGGCACTAAATCGCGCACCTGCTGCACGGAGATGACCGTCTCCACCGAGAACCACTCCTGCTTGTAGAGTTGGGCTACGGTCGGGGCATTTAAACTGGGCAGCATGGCAATCACCGCGTCCAGTTGTTCCTTGGCCACGTTCATCTTCAGGCCAACGATCCTATCCGCCCGCAAAGCACCCCGCAGCAGCATGGCGATGTTTTCAATCTTGGCCCGCTTCCACGGATCGGCCATGGCGGCCTTGTTGGCGATCAACTGGGTATTGGACTGCATCAGTTCATGGATGACCCGCAAACCGTGGGCCCGGATGGTCGATTCGGTCTCGGTGACCTCGACGATGGCATCGGCCAGGCCGGACACGGCCTTGGCTTCGGTTGCGCCCCAGGAAAAGGAAATATCCACCGCAAGTCCGCGCTGTTCAAAAAATTTGCGGGTCACGTTCACCAGTTCCGTGGAAATGCGCTTGCCGTCCAGTTGCTCGACCCTGGTGATGTTGGAATCGCCGGGCACCGCGATCACCCAGCGGGTCGGCTTGCGGCTGACCTTTGAATAAATCAGGTCAGCGACAATTTCGACCTCTGACCCGTTCTCCAGGGTCCAATCCTTGCCGGTGATACCGGCGTCGAGCATGCCTGATTCCACGTAGCGCGACATCTCCTGCGGTCGGCAGATCGAACAGGAAAGCTCCGCATCGTCGACCTCGGGAAAATAGTTGCGCGAGGTCAGTTTAATCTGCCAGCCCGACTTGGCGAACAAGGCGATGGTGGCGTCTTCCAGGCTGCCTTTGGGAATACCCAATTTCAACAAACTCATATTCTTACCTGTTTGGTCAATGATTTATCTTGCCGGGATGGCGAACACTCATTTGGCCCCGTAGACCGCGGCCGGATCAAAGACCCGCTCCTGCTCGCAAACTATTAAGCTATCGCTCTCAACTTTACGGTAAAAGCAGCTGCGATATCCGGTATGGCAGGCTGCCCCGCCCAACTGCTCGACCTTGTACACCACTGTGTCCTGATCGCAATCAACTAAGATTTCCTTGATGAGCTGCACATTGCCTGAGGTCTCGCCTTTCAGCCACAAGCTTGCGCGGGAACGGCTCCAGTAATGGGCCTTGCCGGTGGCCAGGGTTTTTTCCCAGGCCAAGCGGTTGATATAGGCGAGCATCAGCACCTCGCCGGTTTTGAAATCCTGGACAACGGCAGGCAAAAGCCCATCAGAAGTCTTGGCAAAATTCAGTTCAATCATGTTTTTTTGTCTATGCAAGGATTGGAGGTCTGGTGCTGGGGCGGAGTTTCTGGTCTTGTTTTTGGCACTATTTTGGCACGATATATGGGGCTAGCACATGTATGCCTTGATGAGAGCTTTGTCAAGTCTTGATCATCTTGCCGGGATTCTTGTCAAACGGTTGGCCAACGACTATAGTGGCCCCATTTTATCTCACGCCTCTTCTTCAAGGATTTTTTCATATGCGCCCTGTCCAGCTCTTTGATCTCGTCTCTGTCAGCTATACCGCCACCCTATCCTCCGGGGAGGTCATTGATGCCACGCCCGAAGGCAAGCCGCTCACCCTGGCCGTCGGCTCGGGCCAGATCTTAAAGGCTGTCGAGGCCTCTTTACTGGGTATGGAATCCGGGCAAACGAAAACTGTGCACATCCAGCCCGAGGATGCCTTTGGCCCGTATGACCAAGGACTGGTGCAAGAGGTGCCCCGCGGGATTTTCGCCGACCGGATCGATCCCAAACCAGGGATGATCCTCTCCCTCAACCTGGAACAAAATGGGAGCAGCCATCAGGTTCCGGCCACGGTCCTTGCCGCCGGCAAGGAAATGGTGACCATCGACTACAACCATCCTCTGGCCGGACGAATCATCATCTACACCGTGACCTTGCACGCCATCGGCAATTGACCTCCGCCTATCCCGCCCTTTGGTCCGCTTAATTTTAAGCGGACCAAATTTTTTAAAAAAATTATATTTTCCGGCTCTTCGTGCCATGCGCCAATCCACGCACTTGCGCGCCTTGCCGCTTTGATTCCTGTTTCGGACACCTATGCTTTTGCGACCTTGCGGGAATGTCCCTTGACGTACAGCAAGGCTATCAGAACCGCGGCAACCGCCAGTATGCCGCCGCCGATAAGCGGTCGGAAGCGCAGCCAGGCTATGGCAATGATGACAAGCGACCAAGCCAGCCCCAGCAAGATGCAGACCAGGCCCGCGCCCGCTCCCACAATGGTGCCCAAAAGAGGAATAACGTCAGCTAGCACGGCCAGGGGGGCGACGATCAGTTTCAGCCCGAAAACGGCGAGAAAGGCGCCCACCGCACGCAAAATCCAGGTCATGATGGTGTTGGCGGAGTGCGCGTCGCCGTACATGTTCTCCAGGCTGTGCGTACCCATGGAGAGTTCACTGACGGTTTTGCCGTTGCTGGCCCGATAGGTCTCAAACGTGTTTCCGTTGAGCTTGGCGAGAATACTCACCGTTCCTGGGCGGGTTTCCTTGAAGCTGACGCGCACGTCACCGATCCGGGGCGTGCCGGGAGAATCGCTCAACAGAACGGTATTTCCGCTGAAATGAACCATTTCCGTGTTTGCTCCCGGCTTGCGCAACGCAGCTTCAGCGTTTTGCTGCACTCTCTCGCCAACCTCCAGTTCCCGCTGAAGGGCCCGGATGAGCTGCTGATTCAACGCGGCTTGCGCCTTTTCGGGCATAACAACGCTCAAGGACGCCGCGCCGCCTATGGCATTGATCAGGAACTCAGGAAACTTATACGCGCCGAAGGTGACGTTGGCGGCCTGGGTCTTGAAACTTTCGATATTGGCAAGGGTAAAGTTCCTGTTCCGCACACGCGCGTCGGGATCTTTGAATGCAGATGAATCCTCCGGTTTGTTCACCCATTGTTGCTCGTATGTATAGGTGGTCACGGTCTCTTCGCCGCCCCCGAGTTTCTTCTTCTTTTCCGACTTCGACTTTTCCACCCACTGGTAAAACTCCACCGTGCGTTCCAGGCGGATGGCGTTGATTGATAATCCAAAGACAGGATCGCTCAACATATCCTTGGTTTCAACCGGGCCGGTGGCATGGACGAGCATGCCGTTTTTCGCGTTGTCCAGCTTGGTTATGTCTCCCAATTCCTGTGTTACGGATTGCGCCTCACGCAGGGCATCTTCAGTACCCACAAAATTCCCTTCATTCCACCACAACACAATGGTGCCGGCGATAATCATGACGATCCCGAAGCCAATGCCGCGGAATGAAGCCCCTAGGCGATCGAACCAACTGGTCGAGGTTGTCTCCGTGTACGCCATCATCCATCTCCTTAGGCGTCCCTTGCGCCTGATCGCTGAAGTTGAGGGTTCGTCTCCGCAGGTCAATAAATCTTTTTCTACCAAGGAGCTGTGTCACGCAAAGACAACCTGCGGGCTTGAGTGGTCATGGCTGTGGATTCGATCTTTGGCCAGGGTTGATTCCGATGATGGGAATGGTATTGCTTGGCGGCATGGTTGTGGGCAATTGGCCATCCCATCTCTCAGCTTGAATCAGACTTACCAG
>WRKE01000259.1 GCA_009778235.1 Pseudomonadota bacterium | reverse complement strand
TCCTGGGTGAGCGTTCCGGTTTTGTCGGTGCACAGGATATCCATGGAACCAAGATTTTGAATGGAATTCAGATTCTTGATCACGGTTTTTTCCCGGGCCATGCTGACCGCGCCTTTGGCAAGACAGGTGGTGACGATCATGGGCAGCATTTCCGGGGTGAGTCCCACCGCCACCGAAAGGGCAAAGAGAACCGCTTCTATCCAGTCGCCTTTGGTAAAACCATTGACGAACAGTACCACCGGAAGCATCACCAACATAAAACGGATCAGCACCCAGGATACCTCGTTGATGCCCTTTTCAAAGCTGGTCTGTACCGGTTTGACGCCGACATTTTTCGCCATCTCGCCGAACATGGTGGCGTTGCCCGTGGCCACGACCACCCCTGCCGCGCTGCCGCTGATGACGCTCGACCCCATGAAGGCGAGGTTCGGACACTCGACCAAACTGCCATGTCGGTTGCCTGCCGGAATGTCGGAAACCTTCTCCACCGCAGCGCTTTCACCGGTCAGTGCCGACTGGCTGACAAACAGGTCTTTGGCCTGAATAATGCGCATATCAGCGGAAATCATATCGCCTGCGGCCAGATGGACAATGTCGCCCACCACCACATCTTCAAAGGGAATTTCCGTTTTGCCGGTCTCTTTCCGCTGGACGCAGGTGGTTGTCTTGATCAGCTTCAGCAGATTTTCAGCGGCATTGCCGCTTCGGGTCTCCTGGACGAAACGCAACAGGCCGGAGATCATGACCATGGTCATGATGATAATGACCGTGGTGGGGGCGGCTTCACCCTGTTCCGCCCAGATGATGTCGGTGCAGGCCGATATGCCTGCCAGTCCGAACAAGATGGCGGTGAAGGGATTAATGAATGCCGCGGCTATTCGTCTGGGCAGCGACAGTTTATTGCTGTGGGTGACTTGGTTGTCGCCATATCGGTCTCGGCTAGCCTCAACCTGGGCTTCATCCAAGCCTTTCGGGGTAGTGCCGAGATTGTTGAACAGCTCATCGGTGGCAGTGAGAGCGGCGAAGGTCAGCCTGTCGCCTGCCACACCACAGGGGAGCGTGGTTGCGGGGGTGTTGTGCGTAGCCGCATGGGCCTTGGTGATATTGAACATTGGTCTGCGCCTCAGTTGTTTATTTTGAAAGTCAAAAAAAACGTGAAAGCGCAGCCTGCAAGCTGATGGACCGCGGATTACGGTGGCGGAACGGAACGCGACGTCCCTTCCGTCACGCGGCTTCGGGGCGGCGTGTCAGGAGCTGGGCTGCGTCTACTGTCTGGTTCCGGTTCCATTTCTCCTTTTTCCTCCATGGGTGTTAGGTCGTTCGACTTGCGAGCCATTGCCCTGCATGATGTCGGTTGACCTGGGGACAATCGCATCCGATAAAAATAAAAAAAACCTGTCAGCGCTCAATAACGATGACAGGTTTCTTCCCCAAAGGCATAACCTTGTTTAACCAAGGCGCCCTGACGTCATCGTTCAAGCTTTAGCTTCACAGGGCGATGAAGTTACATAGTGCATGCCTTGATTTCGACATGAACTGTTGGCCTGCTCGTAGTGTCTCCACCACTTCGCGGCAGTAACCCGTATCCCTCTGGTAGCCTCACCTACCGAAACGGCTTTTCAATATGTTACGAGCAGGGAATACCACTCTGATTCGGGATGATCAACAGAAAAAAAGGTCAAAAAATATTTTTCTGCTGGAGGTGCTCCTCAACCGGTGAGAAGTTTACTTTCACAGGCAGCCAAGCGTTCTTTCAGCGTCTTCTCTCTCTGCCAGCTTGATGTTACATCCCGCATGATTGAGGCACATCCCTCAATTTCACCATTCTCGTCATGCAGCAGCACGATGCTGAATTCCAAGGAAAGACGGGTGTCGTCTTTACGAACACCGGGCGAGGTCAACAGGCTTGTTGTGTATTTTGACTGCCCTGTGGCCATGACCTGAGAATATCCCTGCCAATGACGGGATCGCAGATTCTCCGGAATAATAAGATCAAGGGATTGGCCCACAGCCTCGGCGGCACTGTGCCCGAACATGCGCTCGGCCCCAATATTCCAATAGCGGATGTATCCATGCCGATCGACAACAAGAACGGCATCGCTGGTGGTTGCAATTAATTGCTGAAGTTGCCTGTCCATGCCGTTTGCTCCAATGAAGTCATGGGGATAAGAGTCTGCAACCCATTGCTGAAATACTATGCAGAACTGTGAGTAGACGAGTATTGATCAACCCTTCTCAACCCCCATCATCTGTTTTGTTCTTCCTGCCGACAGATCTCCCTTGCCCTGGATTGTTCCGGGTCCGCTTTTTTTCCACCGAAAAGCCGAATTTGCCGATGGCGCGTCCCAGGGTGAAGTATTTGCCGTGGGCAAAGGCGATCGGTTCCGCCTTGGCCAGGTCAAAGGCCCCGGTGCGGGGATCGATGTACTGCTGATCAGCCTTGACGTTGACCACTTCGGCCAGGAACATGTCATGGGTGCCTAGCCGCCGAATGTCGAAAACCCTGCATTCGATATTAATCGGCGCTTCAACAATGATCGGGGCCTTGACCCTGGCCGCTGGCCCGGGCGTTAAGCGCATCTCTTCAAATTTACGATATTGTCTTCCGGAGCGGACCCCGCACCAATCGGTGGCGCGGGCCAGTTTCCGGGTGGTGAGATTGATGACGAACTCGCCGGTGCGGGTCAGGATGGCATGGGAATGCCGTTCCGGTCGGACCGAAATATAGCAGAGCGGCGGATCGGAGCAGAGGATGCCGGTCCAGGCGATGGTGATGATATTGTAGGTCTCCGGGGTTTCGCCCAGGCTGACCATGACCGCCGGCAGGGGATAGATGGTGGTGCCTGGTTTCCAATCGACTTTGTTCATGGATATGCGTGGGGGGAAAAGGGATGAGCGCGTCCGCTCACTGTTGCCTGAGCCGGCCGCGGAAAAGGGAACAGAAGACGCCGACCGTACAGAATAGAGCTGAAGCGAGGAACACGGTCCGGATGCTCTGCAGAAACCGGTCGAGATTGGCCGGTCCAATGGGCTCATGGCCCACCAGCAGGGCGAGCACCACCGTGGCGGTGGTCATGCTCACCATCTGTCCCATCAGTCGCATGGTGGCCACCACCCCCGAGGCAATGCCGTAATGCTCCTTGGTCACCGATCCCATGATCGCGTTCGTGTTCGGTGAGGTAAAGAGGGCGAAGCCTAAGCCGAGCAGCACCAGATTGCACCCGATCCCCACGAGATCGTTCCTGCTGGGATGCAATTGGCTGAATACGAGCATGCCGACCACGGTGGTCGCCATGCCGGCGCTGGCCAGCAGACGCGGCTCGATGCGGTCGGAAAGCCGGCCGGCCAGGGGAGAAAAGACCGCCATCACCACCGGCTGGATCATCAGCAGTGTACCGGCGCTCCGGGGCGACATGCCCTTGAAATACTGCAAGTACAAGCTCATCAGAAAGGTGACCGCAAAGGTGGCGGAATAGTTGAGCAGGGCGGCAAGACTGGAGAAGGTGAAAGTCCGGTTGGTGGTGAATAGGGAGAACTCGAACAGAGGCTGCGCGGCCCGCTGCTGTTGATGGAAAAAGGTGATCAGACCGACCAGGCCGACGAGGACCAGGATCATTCCGGGCCATGACGGCAGCTCGGAGGCTCCGTAGACCAGGGTCAGGATGGCGATGGTGTAGATCAGACTGCCGATGATGTCGAGCCGTTGGCCGGCTTGATCGGCCCATTCTCCTCGGAGATAGGCCAGGGTAATGGCAACCGAGCCCGCGCCGAGCGGCAACATGATCAGGAAGATGGAGCGCCAGCCGAACTGCTGGATCATTGCGCCGCCAACAAAGGGACCGACCGACAGACCGACATAAACGGCTGCCACGTAGATGCCGATGACCCGGCCTCGCTTGTGGGGCGGAAAGATGGAGGTCAGGATCGCCATGCCGGTGGTGATGAACAGCCCGGCGCCGACCCCCTGGAGAGCGCGGCATGTCAGGAGCCAGACCGCGCTGTGGGCAAGAACCATCGCGGTTGAAGCCAGGGTGTAGATGGTCAGGCCGGCGGTGAACACCTTCTTGCGGCCGTGAATGTCGGCGATTTTACCGGCCGGCAGCACCACCACCGTCACCGCCAACAGATACGCGGTGGCGATCCAGCTCAACTGGACGGCGGTCAGGTTCAGGTCAGTCTGAATCGCCGGCAGGGCCACATTGACCGAGGAGATCATGAATGGCCCCAGAAAGGAGGTCAGGGTGGTGACCAGCAAGGCCGACCTTTCCAAGGACGTTGAGGCGTTCGTTGATGATGACGGAGTTTGAGGGTGCACAGGAGCGGGATACTTAACTTTCTATTTGTGTTTGTTGTGGCCTTTACCTTTGCCAGGGCTGGGATCATTGGCATTCTGCCAGTTGTCCTGGCCACCCGTGCCTGGTCCATTGAAGCCGGGACCGCGCGAGGACGGTGTCCCGGTAAAGGTAAAACGTCCGTCCTTGAGGGCATGAAATTCCGGTGACCCCGGCTTGATGCCAAGCTCTTTGGCAATCACTCCCCAGCCCTTGTTGCGATTGCTGTTGTAGACGTTGAGCACCCGGTCATGCGGCATACCTCGCATATGGGCGAGTTGCAGGACCATGAAGGCATCGGCCGGTTTGGCAACGGACCGCATCAAAGTGGCTACCTGGTGCGGTGGTACGCCGAACTGGCTGCCCAGGCGGGTGTTATAGTCCAGGGGAGAGGCCGCGGCCCGGTGATTGAGGTCGCCGAGAAAGGCGTTGAGATCGGCCCGGGCGCTGAAGGGAAGGACAACAAGGAACAGCAGCAGGAACAAAAAAAATTGTGGTCGCATCATGGAATCCTTTTCGTGGTGAGAATTTGTTTGCCTTAGGCTCTGGGCCGCTACCGGTAAATAAAAAAGAATCGGCATGACATCCCCGCGGTCCGGTGCTGGCGGTTGCTGGATTTGCGGGGGTGTCAAGCCGGCATGCGCCATGGTCAACGGCCAAACACGCCCTTGAGCATATTGCCAGCTCCTTTGCCCGAACTTTCCTGTTTCGGCTTGGATTCGGTTTTCGCTTTAGCCTGTCCCTGCTGCGCCTGGCCAAGGGCGGTCCGACAGGGATCCTCGTCGCCGGTCATCTTGTCGTACAGCGCCTCGCCCACGGTCGACAGGCCGCCGGTGGCAATGCCCGCACCAACGGATGCCGCGGTTTTCAAGGTGCCGATCGGATCGATGTCGATCGATGGTTTGGCGATGGTGCCGCCGACCCGGACCAGACCGGCCAAGGGGGTGGTCAGGGAGAGACCGACCCCGCTGCGAGGACGGGGCTTGACTCCGAGATCGAGTTTTTCCGAGCGGAGATCAACTGTGCCTGTGCCAACCACATCCACCTGGCTGGTGCGCAGGGCAATGCCTTTGTCAGCAGAGGCGACGCCATCGCGAATGACAAAGCGGACCGCTGCGCAAACCATCTGGGTAGAGTCCTCACTCTTGGCCACGGGGTTGACCGACCCCAGTACCTGGGAGAGCAGGTCGCCGGCGGCGAGATCAACCGCCTTGTTGCGCAGCCGACCTTCGCCGACACTGACGCTGGTCTCGCCGGTGGCCGAGGCCATGAGGGCCCGGACCGACTCGCCGCTGCTTTTGAGATCCACCTTGATATCGCTCTTGCCACCGACAATTGGTCCCTTGGCATCAAGTTTGCCCAGTTCCACCTGCTGGCCGTTCAGCCGCAGGAAGGTGGTGGGGACTTTGCCCGAGGCGTCCAGGCCGGCTTCGCCCTCGACGGTGCCGCCGGCCACTTCCAGCTTGAGCGGTTTGATTGTCAGCCTGCCGTTTTTGAGTGCGATGGTTGCGAGCACATTGGTCAACTGGATGGCGTTGTGCTGCAATTTGCCGATCTGGAGGGAGAGATCGGCCTCCACCGATCGAAGGGCTTCAACTGGCAAGGGGTCGTTGGGGAAGATCCGACCGTCGCTTTTGGCCTTGGCTCCGGTCGCCTGCGATTTCTCCGAGGCGTCACCCGGCGTCGAGGCTGGCACGAAATCACCGATATCGATGGTGTTGGCCGACAGCTTGCCCACAATTTTAGGCTTATTGGCTAGTTGTACGCTAAAGTTGCCGCCCAGATCGCTGCTCGCCACCGCAATCTTGAGATCAGCCATTTGCCATGCGGTACCGCTGCCTTGCAGGCGGCCGGTCAATTTGATTGGCCCTTTGCCGGCATACTCGGCGCCAGCCAGTTTGGCCGCGGCCGCCGG
Organism: Pseudomonadota bacterium; assembly: GCA_009778235.1. Taxonomy (GTDB): domain Bacteria; phylum Desulfobacterota; class Desulfobulbia; order Desulfobulbales; family Desulfobulbaceae; genus Desulfobulbus. Next base: position 3,609 of record WRKE01000259.1, on the reverse strand, counting down.
ATTGTCGCTGGTAATGGCCACCGGCAGATCCGCGGCGAGGCCGCCGGCAAGATCCTTAACCGTACCGGTGGCACTGACCAAAACCAGCCCTGTTTGGCCGACCTCGACTGATATGTTGGTCAGGTCAAGGCGCTGGTCGCTGTCCGTAAGCTGAGCCGCCACCTTGAAGGGACCGATGCTCGCGGGCAAAGGTTGGCTGAGCTTGGCCAGGCGTAGCGCCTCGACCAGCTCCTTGCCCTGGGCGCTGGCTTTTAGATTGATGCCGCTGAAGGCGGTGAGATTGGCAATCTGACCTTCAACCTGTACCGTCGCAGCCGATACCTTAACCGCAAGGTTGAGTGGCCAAGGCTTGTTGCCGAGCATGGCCTGAGGTCCGCCGAGGGTGCCTTTCACTTCCAGGGGCTGTCCAAGGGCTTCGGCCAGCAGTCGCAGCACGAGGAGATCGGCGTTGGCATGATCGGGCTGCAGGGACAGCTCCTGGATCTTCACGGTTTCGGTCTTCTTGGAGGCACGGTCATACCAGGCGATGACCCCTTTGGTCATTTTTAGCTCGTTAATCGTAAAACGAAATGAATTTTGATCGCCAACCGGTTGTTTTTGTTCAGATGGTTTGGCTTCGCCTGTTTGGGCTCCACCCGGTTGAGCGGGGACAGTGAAATCAAGGTTGCCAGGGCCTTTAGCCTCGGTTTCGACCAGGATATCGGGCGATGACAGGATCAGGCGATTGACCACAATCTCCTTTTTCAGCAAGGGGAGCAAGGCCATTTCCATTTCAAATTCAGCAATCTTGACCATTTCCGGCCGGGTCGCCCCCGGCGGATTGGAAAGGGTGATGCCCTTGGCGGCCACGCTGGGCACCAGGCCAAGGTGTAACTCCAGCGGCCCTGAAATGGTAAGGGTCCGGCCGGTGGCGGTTTTCACCTGGGTAGCAAGCATCTCCTTAACCTGGTCGAGGTTGATCGACTTGACCGCAATGACCACACCCACCACCAGCACTATTGCCAGGATAACCAAAACCGCTCCGATTTTGGTCAAGGTTTTAATCCGCATGGTTGTTCCTCCCAGAGGTTGAAAACGATGGCGCCGCCGGCTGCAACCGGCGGGCGCATGGTCTCAGATAGGCTGCAACCGCTCGATATTGCGACGCTCTCGTGGGCAAGGAGCGGCAAAGCCCTAGATTTAACTTGTTGTTTTAATATAAATTTATAATAACGATCCTGTCATCTTGGAAGGTATTTTTTACAAAAGATAATCCGCTCCCATTCACTTTTCAGGAGATGCCCATGGTGCCGCTGATCGCCTTTATCGGATGGCATAATTCCGGTAAAACGACCCTGGCCCGCCAGGTAGTGATCCATTTGCGGGCCAAGGGCTACACGGTGGCGGTGATCAAGTCGACCAAGGAGTCCGGCATCGCCTTTGACCGACCCGGTTCCGACACCTTTCGCTACCAGGAGGCCGGGGCCTGTGGGGTGGCCCTGGTGGCGCCTGATCAGTTGATCGTGCAGCGCAGGCCTTTGGTCGAAAGCGCCGCGAGCTTACCACAACTGGCCAACCTCCTTTTTCCGGAAGTGGACCTGGTGGTGGCCGAAGGGTTCAAACATGCTTCGGTGTTGAAAATAGAGGTGCGCAGGGACCCGCTGGCCCCATTGTTGCGCGACCAGGTGACCGGGGTGATCGCCGTGGCCGCCGATCCGCCCCTGGCGGGCGACAATTGCTTTCACCTTGATCAAGTACGCGAAATCGCCGAACTGATCGAGCGGCGCCTGCTGCTCCCTCGCACTCGTTCCTGACCCGTTTTATAGTTTTGGAGAAGATGGCCATGGCTCATTCCCTCTCTCATCCCTCCGAGAAGGCAGGGCTGCCGCCCGGAACCCTGGTCCATGTCGGTCCGGCCCCGGCCATGGACGGCCGGGCCACACTCCATCGCTATACCGCCGACCAATGCGAGATCTTTCCGGTCACCGGGCTTGACGATATCTTAAGCCAGCGCGGCCAGGGCGCCTTGCTTTGGGTGCACTGCGAGGGCCTGGACATGATCGAGCTGATCTCAAGCCTTGGCCACCATTGCAATGTTCATCCCCTGGTGCTGGAAGACATCCTCAACACCCACCAGCGTCCGAAATTTGAGCAGTTTGACGACCACCTGTTCCTGGTAGTGAAAATCTTGCGCTGCGATAACTCTCTGAAAATCCGCCACGAGCAGATATCCCTCCTGCTGTTTGCCGATATGCTTATTACCTTCAGGGAAACAGCGGACGATCTGTTCAACCCCGTCAAATTGCGGCTATCCGGCGCCAAGGGGCGCATCCGTACCCTGGGGGTCGATTACCTCGCCTACACGATTTTAGATACCGTGGTGGACAATTATTTTGCCCTGGCCGACACCATGGAGGAGGCGATCGAGACCGCGGAGAGCGATCTCCTGCGCCGGCCGCAGCCCAAAACCTTCGCCGCCATCCAGATGCTCAGGCGGGAAATGGTGCTGGCCCGCAAAATGATCACCCCGCAGCGTGAGATGTTGCTTGGACTCCAGCGCAGTGAAAGCCCGCTGGTTAAAGAGCGAAATTTGCCCTATTTTCGCGATGTGTTCGACCACGTCCTGCGGGTAATCGACACCCTTGACTCCCTCCGCGACCTGCTCAACGGGATGCTGGATATTTATCTTTCCACAGTCAGCAACAGAATGAATGAGATCATGAAGGTATTGACCATTTTTGCCTCCATCTTCATTCCCCTGACCTTCATCGCCGGGGTCTACGGCATGAACTTCGACAATATGCCAGAACTCCACTGGCGCTGGGCCTATCCGACCCTGTGGATCTTTTTTATTCTGCTCACCGGTTTTCTGCTTTTTTTGTTCAAACGAAAAAAATGGCTTTAATGCTGCCTGGCAGCGGCAAAGATGGATTGTTGGAGGCCGCCACCGGGTAAGAACGGGTTGTAGCGGTTGGCCACCATCACCATCCAGGAGGTGGCGCAGGTGCTGGGAATAGGGTTGGCGTACCAGCCAAAGGGGATGAGATAACGCTTGCTGGCGTACAGGTATGGCTTGGTGGAAAGATGGAACAGTTGGCCGTATTGTTCAGGGGTTCCGGGAAAACCAGCTTCTTGGTAATTGTCGGCCCGCAGGCTGTTCATGGCGGTGAGCATGGATAGTTCGTCCAAGCGCAGAGAGTCGACCATACGGCCGGCCCGCACCGCCTGGGGTGAAGATTGGTCGATGGTCTGGTAGTAGGCGACCATGGCCCGGACCATGGTGATGGCTCCGGCTGTCCATTCCACCGAGAGCACGCCTTGGCGATAGCGGCCGTCCGGACCGATCCCGTTGCCGTCCTGGTCGGAAAATCCTACGCCTTTGACGGTGGTGTTAGTGCCGTAGCCGCCCCAGTGCTTGACCTGCTGCCAGGTGTGAAAGCTGGCGCCAAATCCGAACCAGGCGTCGATCATATCCGGCGAAAGGGCGGCAATGCCCCAGGTGTTGACATCGACTGCCCTGGGGGACAGCTTGGGCTGCCACCGGCTTGCGCCACCGGGCTTATCCAGCAGTCCGCCCTGGACAAATTGGCCATCCCGCCACCCATATTTTTTCAGAAAAGAGACCAAACC
>WRKE01000258.1 GCA_009778235.1 Pseudomonadota bacterium | reverse complement strand
TCATGCGCAATGCCGGCGGCCAGCCTGCCGATGTTCGCCATCTTTTCGATATGGGCCATCTGCTGGTCCAGGGCGGTCTGCTCGCGGTCGGCTTGACGGATCCGCGCGACAATGAACCGGCTGATGGAGTGGCTGATCACCAGAAACAGGGCGGCGATCGCCAGGACGGTGAACATGATCCGGTCCCGGTAGGTGAAATAACCGGTCAGGGAATCGGTGATTTTCGCCTTGACAACCAGCAGCCACATGTCGCCGTTGAGCCATTTGCCGACATAGAGGTGGTCGTTGTCCGAGGTGAGCTCGGTGCCGGTGTGGTGGTGGAGCAGCGCAAGCTCCGCCGGGTTGAGCTGGGCGGCCTTTTGCAGGCTCGGGGTCTGGTACTCGCCGTTTGAGTTGAGGATGAAGGCGTCGCCGCCGGGTCCGATCTGGGCGCTGTGCAACAGCGAGTTGAAGATGCCGGAATTGATGGTGGCCCGCAGGACATAGGTCTTGTGGGGATCGGTCAGGGCGATGACGAAGTGAGGATAATTGCGGAAGCCGCTGAACACATCGCTGACATAGGTGCCTCGGGCCAGCACCTCCTTGAACCAGGGCGAATCCTGATAATTCTTGCCTTCGACCTTGTCCTGGTACGGACCGACGTAGGCCTGCTGCCTGCCGTTGGTGTCGATGAGCTGCAGATCGACGATGTCGCCCGCTTTGTCGCCCCGGTTGATGGCCAGAAAGAGTTTGTTGAGATTCTCCAGCTGCCGCAGATGATCGAGCTCATAGAGGTTCATCAGGGTCGAGAGGGAGTTCACCTGATATTGGAGAAAGGTGTTGATCGCGTCGTTGCGGTGCTCCGCCACCTGTCGGGCGGTCATCTCGATGTCGTTGATCGAAAGCTGCTTGAAGTTGTAGAGCGAACCCAGGGCGATGATGATGATCGGGACGATGCCGCTGATGAAAAAGCCCGCGGCGAGCAGTCGTTGCAGTCGGATGTAGTCTTTATATTTTTCGCGCATGTTCGTGGTGGCGGTGTGGTTCCGGGATGGCGTTGATATGGCCGGCTCTGGTCCCTATTGACCAGAGCCGGAATTGTCTTTTTTGTTGCGCATCCGGGCGCCGAGGACCAGGCCAATGATGATGGATCCGACGATAATCATCAGGAGAATAAGGTTTTTCATGATGTTCCTCTGCAATCGTGCGGGGTTGATGCCGGGAAGACCAAAGAGCGCCCAAGTGCCTTAAGCCTCGACCGGTGGGGCTGTAAGTTTGTAGTTGCCGGCGGCGAAATTGTCCGCCACCCAGACCACGCTTTGCTCCGTGGTCATCAGCATGTCGAGCTGGCGGGTGAAGATCAGGAGCCGGCCCAGGATATCCATCTTGCTTTCGATGTAGGACTTGGGATATTTCTGCAGGCGGGCATCCACCTTGTCGCCTTTGACCTGAACCCTGAACCCTTCCCGGTCAAGAATGTCGGCAATGGCCCGGACGCGGCGGTTCTTGCGGACGTCGTCGGCCGCGCCGCCTTTGAAGGTGAAGGTGATGTAATTTTTGTTGATCGTGTCGCCGCAATAGGCATCGATGACGCTGTAATGGTAGCCGACCCGTGAACTGAAGTTGAGGTATTTGTCGGCAATGATTGCATAACTGCGGTCGCCGAACCGGTCGCCCACATGGCCCGGGGCCAGGGTCTGCTCCCTGATCACCGACATCAAACCGGAAAAGTTGACCGGCCGCGGCTCCAGCCCGTGGACCTCCTTGTTGAGCATCCCCTGCAGCAGGGCTATGAAGGGGGCGGAGACGATCTCGTCGACCTTGACCGAGTTCCATTTGGTCAAGGCGTCTTCCTTCAGACCGTTGCCCATATCGATCAGGTGGATGTCCATGGGCAGGGCGGCGTCCAGCTTGAGCGACCAGCCATGGAATTTGGAGGCCAGATCGCTGATCTGGAACATCTCCTTGTAGGAATACTCGTGGCAGTAGCGGGCGAGATCGTGCAGGGTGGCGCAGCCTGCGGGAGTGAACTCCGGCGCCTCGGGATTCACCAGGTTGAGCGGGATGACGTGCTTGGCGATCCGCTCCAGTTGGTCATAGATCGGCGTGCCCTTCATGTGGGCTTCTTCCTTCTTGATCGCGGTCAGCAATTCTGGGACCTCGCCGGCGTAGATCCGGCCGGTGTAGGCGTCCACCGTCACCTCCAGGCCTGGCGGAATCCGGTCCATCGAAAGATTGGCACAGATGAGGGTTGGCAGGTCGAATTCGCGGGCCAAGGCGGCCATGTGGCCGCTGACGCTGCCCGCGCCGACGATGATGGCGCTGGCTTGGCGCATCACGATCACATATTCGGGCGAGGAATGACGGGCAACCAGCACGCCGCCTTCCGGGAAATCGGCCAGGTCTTCCACCGCGTCAACGTGGACGATGACCCCCTTGCCCACCCCCTGGGAGGCGATTTCACCGCCGTCGACGATCAATTCGTACCCCTTGAGCGGAGGAGCCTTGAGCAGGGAGAAATTGGTCGGGCTTTGGATCTTCAGCGGCCTGGACTGGAGGATCAGCAACTGGCCGTCCGGGTCCATGGCCCATTCGACATCTTGGGGACACTTGTAGTGCTGCTCCAGGGCCGTGCCATAGCCGGCGAGAACCCGGATTTGATCGTCGCTCAGACAAGGCGCGTTTTGCAGGTCTGGGGGCACCGGCCGTTCTTCGACCCCGCCTTCGGCGTTCAGCCTCAATTGCACCAGTTTGGTGGCCACGGTTTTTTCCTGGAGGGTCAGGCCGGTGTCCTTGGTCACCGCATAGGCGTCGGGCGTGACCACCCCGTCCACCGCATACGGTCCCAGGCCCCAGACCGCGTTGATCAGGATGTGCTCGTTGGTGATGTCGTAGGGGTGGCGGGTGTAGAGCACGCCGCTGGCTCGGGAGTCGACCATCTTGAGGCAGGCCACGGCCATGGCCAGGTCTTCGTCGTACACGCCCTTGGAACTGCGGTAGGAGATTGACCGGGCGGAAAACAGGCTGGAGATGATCGTTTTGTAGGCCTCGCAGATTTCGGGCCGGGTCACCCCCAGCAGGGTCAGGTATTGGCCGGCATAGGAGATGTCGCCGTCCTCGCCCACCGCGCTGCTGCGCATGGCCACCAGCACCGACGGATCGTCGCCCCACAGCTCGGTGGAAGCGGCGAGGATCTCCTGTTCCAGATCGGGTGGCAGCGGCTTGGACCGGACCAGCTCCAAGGTTTCGGCGCTCAGGTTGTTGAGCAGATCGAACTCGTTGACATAGATCAGGTTCTTCTGCTTGATGATCGCTTCTTTGAGGTCGTTGTACTCGAAGAAATCGTGGAACCCTTTGGTGGTGATGGCGAATCCCTCGGGAACCGGAATGTTGAGGCGGTTTTTAATCTCACCGAGATTGGCATTCTTGCCGCCGGCCCAGTCGGCATCCTTGAGCAGGACCTGGTCGTAGGGCATGACCGCCCGGGAGGCGCACTCGGCCCTGCGTTCCTCGATGATCGACTTGATGCGCTCGTTGATCTTCTCCAGGGCCGCGTACAGGTCGCGGTGTTTGCCGCTGGACATGACGTTGAGGCTCTTGACCATCTGAAAGGCGTTGCGCAGCGATTTGTTGACCTGGTTGGTGATGTACGACAGGCCGAACACGGTCTCGCCCTTGAGTTTTTCGTCCATGTCGGACAAGACGGTGAGCAACTCGGAGTTGGCGGCCAACAGCTCCTTGAACAGGGCGTAGCGGAAGCGGAAGAGGGCGTTCATCTCCGACGAGTTTCCGGGTTGGTCGGCAACGCTTCGGCCGCGAAGTGCCTTGTATATCTGTTTGAGATTGCCAAGAATAGTGGACATGGCGTCTTCCTGCGGCTGAGGTCGATCCGGCCGGAGATCCGTGAGGATCGTCCGCCTTAAGTCGTCCGGAAAGTGTCGGTGGCGGCGTATTAACCCTTCTCTGGCGGCAACGGCATCGCCGGGCGTTGATCGCGGGGCAAGGGCGGCCAGATCCCGTCAGGCTGTGGCCGAACTTTTTCCCGGTCCTTTTATGCGGCGCTCACAGGCCGCTGCCCACAATCAGGTTGGTGTCGGTCTTACGGACATAGGTTTCTTTTTCCGCTCCTTTCCAGAAATAGCTTACCCAGACCCCCTCCGGGGTTGCCTTAAGCAGCGCCTCATGGATGGACGCGGCCTTTTCCTGGAGATACTCCTTGGCCAGGTTGGGGTGGACAATCAACTTGCCGTTCGGTGCCATGATAAAGACATAGGGGGTATAGGCGTTGGCTCCGTAACCGGTGGCCGCCTTGCCGCCGTTGATGGCTACCACCACCTCGTCGACGTTCTTCTGGATTATCATTTTGTCCGTGGCCAGGCCGGGTGGGGCCGGCAGCAGGCACCAGAGCATCACGGCCAGCAACCCTATGGTCTGTCTCATGTTGTCCCCTTGGCCGGCCTCACCCCGCCATCCGGCGTTTTTTAATTTTGCCGCCGGACATCGCCTCAACTCACAGCAGGGTGTCGATGTCCTTGGTGAGCTTGTTCATATAATAGGTGACCAGCGCACTGTTGCCCATGATCATGTCGAGCTGGCGGGTATGCAGGGTCAGATAGCCCAGGATCTTGAGCCGGCCGATCATGTATTCCATATCGTGCCCTTCGATGCGGGCATTCAAGTTGTCGCCGTTGACCATGGCTCGGAAGCCGTAGTGTTCCAGAATCTCGCGGATGAAATGGACCCGACCCAGGCAACGCTCGAAATCGGCCGCGCCGCCCTTGAATTTGAAACCAAGGTAATTTTCGCTGGACCGTTCGCTGACCATGGCCTCCATGGTGGAAAAATGGTAGCCAAGCCGCGAGCTCAACGTACTGTAATTCTTTGATATCATAAAGTAGTTGCGGTCAGCATACTTGGATTTCACCCCGGACACCAGGGCGGTGTTCATGGTCGAGCGGAACATGATCGAGGTCATGCCCTTGCCGTCCAGGGCCGGGGGGCCATCCCAAGGGATGGCGGCAAACCCCTCCCAGAAGGCCAGCATGGGGATCGAGGCAATCTCTTCCAGCTTGACGTATTTGCCATGGATCTCATGGGTGAAGCCGTCATCGAGATTGAGAATCCACCAGTTCATCGGGACCCGGTAATGGAGCTGTTTGCTGGACCGTTCTGAAAAGCTGTGGTCTTTGCCGAAGTTGAACATCTCGACCACCGACTTTTCGTGGATAAAGCGGGTGATGTCGTGAAAGGTCCGGCAGTTCTGCGGTACAAACTCCATTGATTCCGGGTCGAGCAGGTGCAGAGGGATAATGTGCCGGCTGACCTCTTTGAGTGATTCGTACACCGGGCTGCCCATCATCAGCTTGGGCTCCGGACGGGTCCACTCAAGCAAGGGACCGATGTTGCCCAGATAGACTTGGCCGAGATCGGCCGCCACAGTGACCGCGTCGCCGTTGTTCATCTTGGCCATGGCGCCCTTGACACCGAAGACAGCGGGGATGCCGAACTCCCGGGCCACGTTGGCCAGGTGGCCGGCAAATCCGCCCTGTTCGGAGACCATCGCCGACGCCCTGGCCACCAATGGCGCCCAGGTGGGCAGGGCCTGCTCCACCACCAGGACCGCCCCTGCGGGAAACTGGAGAATGTCCACCTTCTTGACCACCTTGAACACCTTGCCGCAGGCCACACCGGGGCTTGCATTGATGCCACCCTCGACGATCAGCGAGGCCTCAAAGCGTTTGAGGTCCAGTTCCGGTCCGGGCAGGACCGCCTCCATCTGCTGCAGGGGACGCGACTGGAGGATGAAGATCTTGCCATCCCCATCAATGGCCCACTCGATATCCTGGGGCGTTTCATAGTATTGCTCAATGCGGATGGCGTGGTCGGCCAGTTCGCGGATTTGCTCGTCGGAAAGCGACGGCTGGTTGGCCATCTCGCCGTCGGTCGCAGTGCGGATGCAACCCTCGCTTTCCAGGCAGATGACATGATATTCCTTGGGCTGGACCTCCCGTTTGAGGATGGTCAGCTCTTCGTTGCGGCGGACCACGAACAGGTCGCACAGATCGTTGCCGTCGACCACCGCCTTGGGCAGACCCCAGGTGGAGTTGATGTAGATGGCGTCGTCCTTTGAATCAAGGGGGTTGCGGGTATAGATCACTCCGCCGGCAATGGCGTCGACCATGGTCAGGCAGCCCACGCACATGGCGATGTCCTCGTCGCGGAAGCCGCGGCTGAGCTTGTAGGTAATGGCCTGGACGCTGTATTTGGAGGCGATGACCTGTTTGTAATAGTAGAAGAACTGCGAGAAGGCGACGTTCAGCTCACTGCGGTACTGACCCGCAAAGGAGCTGTTTTCCGCATCCTCGCCAAAGGCGCTGCTCCGGACCGCCATCTTGATTTCCTGGCCGGGGTTGGCCTCCTTCATGGCGGAATAGGCCTCGACCACCGCCAGATAGATGGGTTCGGGTACCTCGGCGGCCATGATCAACTGGCGGATCTGGGAACTGACCAGGTCGAGGTTGCGGTCCTCGTCGGATCCGGCCACCTGGAAAAGGCGGTCGATCTCCCGCTGGAGGCCGTTGGCCTGCATGAACAATTCGTGGGCCGCGGCGGTAATCCCGAACCCGGCGGGCACGTTCATCTGCAATTTGTTTTTGACGTCGCCCAGGTTGGCCATCTTGCCGCCGACCAGGTCGGTCATGTCACTGTTGATCGCATCCAGGGGGATGACCAGCCGGTGGTCGGTGACGGTCTTCCGGGTACCGAGCAGGGTGTCGATCTGCTTCTTGATGGCGACAAAGCTGTCTTTCAGCGCGGGGTATTTTCCCGGGGCGATGTTCTCCATGTCGTTGATCATTCGGAACACATTGACCGAGATCGCGGTGCAGTTCGTCTGCACGAACGACATGCTGAAGGATTCGTTGCCCTGCAGGGCCCGCTCGATCTCGCCCATGCCCTCCAAAATCCTGCTGTTGGCGGTAAGCAGCAGCTTGAAGCTGTGATAGCGGGATTTGAAGGTCAGCCGCAGGGCTTCCATCTCTTCGGATTCCAGGACGGGATCGTGTCCTTCCTGGTTGAAAAAGAAGAATTTCTTGGAGAATGCGGCCAGTTTTCTCAGCATGAATCGCCCTTGTCAGCAGTGGCGGTGGAAGGCATATGGCAGGCGAGGGTCATTGTCCCGCTTCCCGTTGCTGCTTTTCGTTGAGTTTTTTCCGGGTGTAGGCGTCCTCAATCTTATAGAGGAGATCGTCGATATTGATCGGCTTCATCAGGTAATCGAAGGTACCCATCTGCATCAGCTCAATGGCGTTGTCCACGCTGGTGTTGCCGGTGAGCATGATCACCTCGATCAGCGGGTTGATCTGCTTGATGGCGATGAAGGTGTCGGAGCCGTGCATTCCTGGCATCTGTTGATCGAGCACCACCACTTCCGGCGGATCGTTGTTGACAACTTCGACTGCCGCCTCACCGCTGTTGGCGGTGAGCACGACAAAACCCCGCACCGCTAACTGGCGGGCCGTGGCCTCGCGGAAAACATCTTCGTCATCAACCAGTAATACCTTGAATTCTCGTTGTTTTTTGTCCATGGCCAGCGTTTACTTGTTGTGATGTTTAATCGTTATTTGCGCTTGTTCGTTGATGGGGAGCAGGATGGAGAACGAACTGCCTGTCCCCGGAATGGAGTTCACCTTAATCGTGCCGCCCAAGTACTTAACAATGCTCGCCGCTATGCTCAGGCCCAGACCGGTGCCCCGGCCACCGCCCTTGGTGGTGAAGAACGGGTTGAAGATCCTTTGCAGATTCTCGGGCGGAATGCCCTTGCCGCTGTCGGCGATGGTCACCAGGACCATGCCCTCCTTGGCCTCGGTGGTGATGCTGATCGTTCCCTTGTCGGCGATGGCGTCGCAGGCGTTGATCAGGATATTGGCAAACACCTGGCGGAGCGGTTCGGGTTCGGCGAAAAGGTGCGGTAGATCGGCAGCCAGCTCGTTGGTGAGCTCGATATGTTTGGGCTTGAATTCTACCTGCTTCAGGCGGGTCACCACTTCGGAGAGCAGGGTGTTGACATCGCATTCCACCACGCTGGGCACCCGGCTCTTGCCCATGTCCTGCAGCTTGCGGGTGATGCCTTTGGCCCGGTTGGCGGCGGTGTCAATCACCGACAACTCCTTGTAGATGGCCTCCGGGCTGTGGTCGAGCTCGAATTCCGGATTGAGCATGTCGCGGATGACGCCGCTGGTGGCCATGATGATCGCCAGGGGGTTGTTGATCTCGTGGGCTACGCCGGCAGCCAGCTCGCCAATGGAGGCCAGCTTGGAGGCGTGGGCCAGCATCTCCTGGAGCTGATGGCCTTTCTCGGCCATGCGCCGGGATCGATCGACCAAGTGCTTGATGGTGAAATAGATCATGATCGAGATCAGCAGGCTGATGAAGACCAGGCTGATGGTCAACACCAGCCTGGCCTTGGCCATGCCGGCCTGGGCCACGGCAACCGGCTGCATGGCCATCAGGATCCAGGGGGTTTCCTTGATCGAGGTATAGGCCATCAGGATATTTTGACCGGCTCGTTCGAATTCCTCCACCCCGGCCGGTGAGTCCGACGGAGGAATATAGTCGCTGCGATTGGGGAACTGGCTGCGACCGGGATCGACCACCTGATAGATCCCCTGGTGGTTGATCAGGGTGGATTCCACCTCCTTGCCCTGGCTGATGGCCCGCAGGAAAATATAGAATTTATCTGGATCAAGCGAGGCGCGCATCACGTAGGTTTGCTTGTCGAACACCTGTTTAATGGCGATGGTGAAGTGGGGTATTTTGCGGAATCCCAAATAAATATCACTGATCAGATAATTCCGGTGGTCCTCCAGCAGAGTGCTGTACCAAGGCTCATGGCTGTAGTCCAGGCCGAGCAACGAGTGGTAGGGACCGGCGTAGGCGATCTGGACACCCTTGGGATCGAAAAAGCCGATGTCGACAAAGCCATCGTTGAAATTTTTCAGAGTGGCCAGCAAGGTCTCCATCTGCTCCTGGGCAGGATTGAGCGAGAACTCCTTGTTATGGAACAGGTTGTAGAGATTGACCACTCGCTCTTGGAGGTACAGGTCGATGGTGTTTTTCTGGCTTTCCGCCACCGCCGCCAGGTTGAGTTTGGCGCTTTCCTTCAGGGTATGGGTGAACTGAAAGTGAAAATAGGCGGAAAGCAGGGCGTTGGGCAAAAGAAACCCCAGGACCAGGCCGAGGATCAGGCGAGTCTGGAGCTGCTTGAAATGGAATCTGATCCGCTGAAGATTGGCCTGACTGTCGGCAGGGTCGTAAACATGTTCGGCGGCCTGCTTATGAGTCGGTACATCGTTGAGCAGATGACTGGTATCCCAGACTCTCATAGGGTTTAAGCCTCATCAGTCACGGAGCAATGACGCCTTGGCTCGGGCACCGGCTGCGGCCATCCGGGCGAGCACTGCCCGTCGGGCATCCATTGCCGTGCGGGCGCGGATGTCAGAGGGCTATGCCGCGTTTTTTGTTGTAGGCCTGACTGATGGTGTCAAGCAGTTCGTTGAGCGGCGCCGGCTTCATGACGTAATCGAAGGCCCCGAGCTGCATCCCCTTGAGGCCGAATTCCATCGACGCATGGCCGGTCAGCAT
>WRKE01000257.1 GCA_009778235.1 Pseudomonadota bacterium | reverse complement strand
ATATTAGGAAAGTTGCTCAATAAAAGATTTACATATTGCTGTAACTTTGATTTTGCATCAGTGTCCTTCTTGCGCCGCTCCTCGAGCTGGAGGATCATCGCGTTGAATGCCGCTGAGAAATCTCCCATAAATTCAACGCGTTGCTGGTAATCCCCCTGTGCTAGCTGTTGGGTCTGCCAAGTTAAATGTTTCAACGACGCATGCAGCGACTTCAAGGGGGCGACAATCTCATTGCCCGGTGATGGCATGGGGCCGTCTAGGTCTCCTCTGGACAGATCTTGGGCAAATCTCCTGGTTTCAAACGTACATTCAGCTAAATATCGTAAACCCTCACCCAAGTCGCGGAAGTCTTGGGGCAGTGTCTCCACATCCAGCGCCGCCTGCTCTGGGCTGTAGATAACATCACGTAAATAATCAAATAAGATCTGTGCGACCTGATCCACGTAATTTACCTTCTGGAGCCGCGCTTGCCGCAGATATGATGGTCAAGCCTTCTTCGGACTTTTGCCATCATGCTCGCTGACAGGATCCCAGACCTCAAAATGTAAGCTTGAGTCGGCTTGGACGATCAATTTTCGACCACCGCGTTGAAGCGGCATACCCTGTCGCCATTGGCCCAGCAATCCACCTCGCGGACTTGATATTTTTTGCCGGTGTACGCCTCAAGAATGCCGGCGATAAATCCTTCATCATAGCTGCACACGCTTTCGTTGGTGATGGGCAGACCGCTGCAGTCCAGATCCTGTCCCACAGTGAGCACAATCTTCCCGGTGTCGGCGTCAAACGTTTCCATGCGCAGAATGCCGATCTTCAGGGTCCGCAGAGCGTGCTGCAGGTCAGCTAAAAATACGCTGAACTCAGCTTTTAAGTCCAAGGTATTTTTAGTAAATTCCATTCCGGCCAAAAAACCGGCCTGGCGAAAATATTCATTGGCCTGCTCGCCGCCATGGGCCTTGGCCAATACATCCAGCATGGTGAACTGCATCAGACGATATACCAGCACCGGCATTTCTTCGCCCAGGTCGCCACGGCCTTCCTTGATATTGCCAAGTCTTTCCCAAGAAAAAGTGGAATGGCTGGCATTCCTTGTAAACACGTTGCTCATTGCTCATCTCCCTTCTTCAAAATGAATAATCCATAATATGTAATTTGCTTTATTTGCGCGGGTAATTCAAGGAAGAAGTATACCAGTGGGCACCGCCGCCCCACGGCCCGGGTGAAAATCGCCTGTCGCAATCAGGCGGACAACCTGGGGCCAAGATGGGCATGCTCCCGGCTCGGAGGAGTTGAGTTGTGCCGGTAAGAAGGGGAGAGGGCGCGAGTGGTCACTGCGTGCCCGGAATGGAAACGGGGCACAACAGCTTAGGACCGATGGGATCAATGGTCAGCAGAGCATGATCGGGATGAAAAAACCGCTTCATTGGGCTTGGGAGGAGCGAGAGGTCTGCGCCCGGGGGCGACCAAGACAGACCCCCTCTGGGCAACAACGGTCAGGGGCATGCGATATCATTTTCTATTTTTAATGAAAAAAAATTATTATTTTTTCATTAAAATTCAATATGTTACTATCGTGACCTGCTGCATTGGCACGAGGAAATGGTATGATGCGGGAGTTGAGGAATCTTGGTCGACAAGCGGGCTGATCCGCACGGTTCGGAACTGGTTCTGGCCGTGCGGAAGTGGAAAAAATGTACCTCTCCCTCAGTGGGCTATACTCCCATGGAATCCGGTAGGTCTTGATCCGCCTGATTCAGCAGATTCCGTCGATGACGACCTGTTGGCCGTCATTGCCCTGGACAGGTTTGATTTCTCCGATGAGATAGGGTTGCTCGCCATGGGCGGCAAACCGATGCAACATGTCATCGACGCTGTTTTCCGGGACCACCGCCATCATCCCGATGCCCATGTTGAAGGTCCGGTACATTTCATCGGCCGCGACGCCGCCTTTTTTCGCCAGATAGGTGAAACAGGGTGGGACAGGCCAGGAGCCGGGATGGATATGGGCGGAGCAGCCGGTGGGCAGGATGCGGGGAATGTTGTCGATGAAACCGCCGCCGGTGATGTGGATCAGGCCGTGAATCCGCTGGTGGCGCAGGATGCTGACCACGCTGTCCACGTAAATGCGGGTGGGCTTGAGCAGCTCCTCACCGAGGGTGCACCCGAACTCATCAATGAAATCGTCGACCTTTCTGTTCAGTTCATCAAAAAAGATTTTACGGACCAGGGAATAGCCGTTGGAATGGAAGCCCGACGAGGCCAAGCCGATGATCTGGTCGCCGACCCGGATGTCGCTGCCGTCGACTAAGGCGTTGCGGTCGCCGATCCCGACCACAAACCCAGCCAAGTCATAGTCGCCCGGTTGATACAGGCCGGGCATCTCTGCGGTTTCACCACCGATCAGGGAGCAGTGCGCCTGCTTGCAGCCCTCGGCAATGCCACGAACCACATCGGTGGCCACCTCGAGATCAAGGGTGCTGCTTGCGAAATAGTCGAGAAAGAACAAAGGTTTAGATCCACTGACCACCACGTCGTTGACGCACATCGCCACCAGATCGATGCCGATGGTGTCGTGCTTGTTGCACATCTTGGCCACTGTCAGCTTGGTGCCCACGCCATCGGTGGAGGCGACCAGCACCGGATTCTTCAGATCGTCGTTGCCGATGGCAAACAGTCCGGAAAAACCTCCGATGTCCGAGATCACGCCGCGCCGGTGGGTTGCGGCAACTATGTCTTTGATCCGGGAAACAAAGAGATTGCCTTTGTCGATATCGACGCCGGCTTCACTGTATTTTGAAGGTGATTGAGCCATGGAGAGTCGTTGTGGGTCTGCCGTCAGCGCCGAATCCGCCGTGGAATCGGCAACCGTCGCAGGATATCTACAGGTTGAGTGCTGGACGGCAAGGTACTTTTTTTGACCGGCCGTTGTCAACAGCTTTGTGGTCTGTTGCACCACCAGCCGCTTTCTGGTAAAGCAGCGTCCATGAAGCTCTTGATAACACTTATTGGGTTGGTGCTCGTGCTTGAAGGGGTACCGTATGTGGCCGCGCCGGAATCCATGCAGCGCTGGCTGCGCCAGATTGCCCTCATGCCGCCCCATCTCCTGCGCCGGATAGGCTTGGTCGCCATGGTCGTGGGATTCTGCCTGTGCGCCTTGGCTCAAAAAACCGGCATCTTCGACTAGATCGTCCGCGTCCGTCCGTCCGGGACCGCAGGAGGCAAAGCCTTGTCGCCTCATTTCCCGATTGACTTTTCCAGTTGGCGCTCAGTACAATTTCATTTTATCTGCGGGAAAAGCTGAGCCTTGTCCTGCAGGGAAAAGGCGGGGCCGTTGACCGGCGGCCCCTGGGCGCGCAGCTTACCCCATCATCAGATCCGGAATGCCGGCATGGTCAATTATTTTTATTTAGAAAACACTCTGGTCAAGATGGAAAGCGGCAACGGTTCCGTCACTCCCAACATCTTCTGGATCGATCTGATCAATCCCACCGAGGAAGAAACCCGGCAGGTGGAGCATGATTTTCGGGTGGAACTCTTCACCAAGCAGGAGAGCGAGGAGATCGAGTCCAGTTCGAAATACGCCGAGACCGAGGAGGAGATCGGCATCAACCTCAATTTCCTGGTTCCCGAAAACAATACCTTCAGCAATGTGCCGGTCTCGTTCATCCTCAAGGACAAGATCCTGTTCACCCAGCGTTCCCTCGAATTCCGCGCGTTCACCGAGACCTACCGCAAGCTGCGGGCGATCAAGCCGGTGGATGGTGAGGACATCTTCCTCGCCATCTTAGAGACCCGGATCGACTCCGATGCTGACCTGATCGAAACCATCACCGACCGGATTTCCGAGATCAGCAAACAGATGATCGGCAACAAGGACCCGGACCGCGACCTGTTGCTCAAGATCACCGCCTTGCAGGAATCGACCATTGCCATTCGCGAGAATATCGTGGAGAAACAGCGTATCATCTCCTCATTGCTCAAGAGCAGGATGTTTCCCAAGGAAGACCACGAGAACATGCGGGTTATGATCAAGGATGTGGGCTCGCTGCTGGACCACACCTCATTTAATTTCGAGCGGCTCGAATTTCTCCAGAATACCTTCCTCGGACTGGTCGACATGGAGCAGAACCGGGTGATCAAAATTTTCACCGTTGCCACCGTGATCTTCATGCCGCCCACCCTCATTGCCAGCTCCTATGGCATGAACTTCAAGCATATGCCCGAGCTGGACCTGAGTTGGGGCTATCCCTTGGCTGTGCTGGCGATGGTCCTGTCCTCGGTCATCACCCTGGTGTTTTTCCGCCGGAAAAGATGGCTCTGATATCCTGACGTCACTGAGCGCCACCTTTTCGTCCGCACCGTTTTCGGGGGGAACCAGATGAAGGCAGTCTATATTGTTCTGATTGCCGGCGCGATTGGCTGGCTGTTGCTTCAGACCTTTCAGCCGCCGCTGCACGATCCCCGGGCTATGTCCCGGCCGGTCGAGGCCAGGGGCGATCTGGCCTCCGACGAGAAGAACACCATCGAGATCTTTCGCAACGCTGCACCCTCGGTGGTGTACATCACCAGCATCGCGGTCCGCCGCAACCTCTTCAACCTCAATGTCTACGAGATGCCCCAGGGAACGGGCTCGGGCTTCATCTGGGATAATCAGGGGAGGATCGTGACCAACTACCACGTCATTTCCGATGCCGGCCGGCTGGAAGTGACCCTGGCCGATCATTCCACCTGGAAGGCGGTACTGGTGGGGGCGGCGCCGGACCGCGACCTGGCGGTGGTGCAGATCAGCGCCCCGACCGACAAGCTGCGGCCTATTGCCATCGGCGAATCCAAGAATCTGCTGGTGGGCCAGAAGGTCTTTGCCATCGGCAATCCCTTCGGTCTGGACCAGACCCTGACCACCGGCATTGTCAGCGCGCTTGGCCGGGAGATCACCGCGGCCACTGGTCGGACCATCCACGATGTCATCCAAACCGATGCGGCCATCAATCCGGGCAATTCCGGCGGGCCGCTGCTGGACAGCGCTGGTCGGCTGATCGGAGTCAATACCGCCATTTATAGCCCGTCAGGGGGCAGTTCGGGCATCGGCTTCGCGGTACCGGTGGGCGAGGTCAACCGGGTGGTGCCGCAGATTATTGCCAAGGGCAAACGCATCCGGCCCGGTCTGGGTATTGGACTGGCTAACCAAAGGCTGACTTCGGAGCTGCGGCTTTCGGGCCCCATGATCCTCAAGGTGCTCCCCGGATCGACCGCGGAAAAAGCGGGGTTGCGGGGCGCTTCCCAGGTGTGGGACGGGCTGGTGCTGGGCGACGTTATCCTGGCGGTCAACGGCAAACCAGTCAGGGATGACGAGGAGCTGCGTGACGAGCTGGATCAGTACGAGGTGGGCCAGAGTGTCACCCTGAGCTTAAGGCGCGATTCGACCGAGGTCGAGGTCAAGGTGGTGCTTGAGGCGATGAACTAAGACCGCGGCGTTGTTCTGTTAGGTCAGCAGGGAGGGCTTTTTCTTCCGACCGTTGGCGCTGAGGCGGCCGATCATCCAGCCCAGCAGCAGGACCAGGGCGCCGGTGAAGAACCAGCTGATCGAGCGGTTTTTTTTCAGCACCGTGCACTCGATCTGGGCCTCGGTCAACTGCTGACGCAGATCCTCGACCTGTCTCTGCGCCTCGCTCAAATTGTTTTTGGCGTGGATGCCGCTGGCCGGGTCGGCGACCAGGGCCTGGTATTTGTCGGCCAGGGTGCTGCGATCGGTGGTGCAGGCCGCCAATTCCTTGCGCATGCGTTCGTTGTCTGCAGCAATGTCTCGAAACCGTCCCATGGGATCGGTCACGGTCCCGTCCGGTCCCAGTCCCGGTTTGATGCTGGCCACCGGGATCAGCGGCGAACTGCCGAGGAATCGGCTGCGCACCCAGCCTTCGGTCCCGTCCTGCATCCGCACCCGGGCCCATTCCTTGCCTCCCTGGATCAACTGCACGGCGGTGCCCATGGGAACTGTGGCGACAATCCTGGCGTCGTCGCCGGGGCTCTTGCGCATGAGCACTTCCAGGCTCGGCTTGATATACAAAATCTCCGCATGGACCGGTACGGCAATCCAGCCGATGAGCAGCAGGGTGAGCAGTGCTGCCACCGGCCAACGGCATATGGAAAACAAGGGACTTTTCATTGAATCTTCCCCTGGAGATGAACGAGAAGACGATCGGGAGATACAGGGTTGTTCGGTGCAATTGCCTGGGTACTAACCTATGCCGGCCATCCGGGTAGGGATGGGCGCTTTGTTACACGCTTCGTGCCGGAATTTGCCGGCAACATGAGCAACGCTGGGCCGCTACCCTACCATGAAATGGCGCTGCCTGCCAGTTCCGCACAACAATAAAGCGTCCTTCTTGGTCGAAACGTTCAGATGGTATGGAGTTTCTTGCTCCTGATCATGGCTAATTCCCGCATGTTGCGGGCCTTGTCGGATTCGTCGACAATCTCCCGGCCGATAATCTCTTCCAGGATATCTTCCATGCTGATCACCCCGGTGACGCTGCCGTATTCGTCGACCACCACGAACAGGTGCTGGTATCGTTCGAAGAAGTCAACGAAGATGCGGTCTAACGGCGCGGTTTCCGGCACGAAATGGACTGGCCGCATGATTTGCGAGAGCTTGAGAGTGTCCTGGCCGACCGCCGCCGCCATGAGCACGTCCTGGCTGAGCACGATCCCCACCACGTTATCGGGCTCACCATCGTAAACCGGCACCCGGCTGTGCATCCGCCATTTGCCCTCCATGCGGGCCGCCTCCTCGATCGTCAGCGATTGAGAGGTGGAAAAGGTGACGGTGCGCGGGGTCATGACCTGGCGGACGGTTTTTTCACCCAACTGGAGGATGTTGGCGATCACCTTTTCCTGGTCAGCCTCGATCCCTCCGGATTTGCGGCTCAGACTGGCGATGATCTTGAGTTCTTCCGCCGATAGTTGCTGGGGCGTGTGGCTGTTGGGCACCAAGCGGGTCATTTGCTGCGCCAGCCAGATCAGCGGTAGCAGGACCATGATCATGAAGCGCAGGGGGCCGACGATGTGGGGGGCCAACTGCCGGGCAAAGGTGACGCCGATGGTCTTGGGTACCACCTCGGTAAACAACAAAATGGCCAGGGTGAAGATCAGAGAGAACCAGATAAGGCCATCCCGGCCGAACAGGACGGCCGCCTCCGCGCCGGCCACCGTGGCGCCGATAGTCTGCGCCACGGTGTTGAGGGTGAGGATGGCGGTAATCGGCTGTTCAATATTGTCCTTGAGCTTTTTCATGTTCGCGGCTTGGTGGGGATGGGTTTCGGTCATCAGTTCGACTTGCGCCACCGACAGGGATAAGAGAGCTGCCTCAAACAACGAACAGGTGGTGGAAATCAGCAGGGCAACACTCACGGCAAGAATGAAAACGAGCAGCACGGATAACCTCCCGAAATTAAGGTATAATTGTGGATAAATTAGGCAACCGCCAGTTTTGCCGATTGAGGTTGGGTCAAGTTTAGTGTATGAAAAATTTACATTAAATCAGTTATCGTTGCTTTTCAAAGTATTCCGCCATCTGTCCGAGGAGGAACCTGTTCAGTGCCTGATCAGACCGTGACCATTGAGTTGTTCGACCAGGAACCATCCACCTTCGCCGGTGGTCTGCTGGTTTATCTGGTGGAGGAGGGGATCTCTCAGGCCACCGAGTCTGACCTGGTCATTAACCGGCTTTTGGCACAGGTGCGGGAAACCGGTGATTTCAAAGGAGAAGAGGACCAGATCTTTTTATTGTACCCCGAGTTGATCAGCATGGAGGCTGCCCGGAACGTGGCGGCCAAACGGGTACTGTTCGTCGGCTTGGGCAAGCAGGATGACGCGATCAACGGCCGCAGGGAACGACTCCGTCTGGCCGGCGGCACCATTGCCAAACAGGCCGGCGCGGTGAAGGCCAAAGAGGTTTTGGTCGTTTTGCCCAAAAAGTATTTGCTCGATGCGGTCGAGATCGCCCAATGCCTGAGCGAGGGGCTCATGCTTGGCAGCTATCGCTTTGATCTGTACAAGCAGCCCAAGGAGGATGCCCCGGCGGTCCAGGTGGAGCGTTTTCTGCTCCACGACGGCGGCCTGGCCGCCAGCGCGGTCCACAAGGGCTTGGAACTGGGATGGATTCTGGCTTCGGCCACCTGCGCTGCCCGCGACATGGCCAACCAGCCCGGCAACAACTGGACCCCGGCCGATTTTGCCGAATACGCCAAGAAATTGGGCAAGAAAAGCCGCCTGAAATGCACGATCCTGGACAAGGGGAACCTGCAGAAGCTGCGCATGGGCGGCATCCTCGGCGTCAACCAGGGCTCGGCTCAGCCGCCGTTTCTGGTGATCCTTGAATACCGGACCAATAAAAAAAATCCGACCATCCTGTTGGTGGGCAAGGGGCTGACCTTTGATGCCGGCGGCATCAGCGCCAAACAGTCGGTCGGCATGGAAGAGATGAAATACGACATGTGCGGCGGTGCGGCAGTGCTGGCCGCCATGCGGGCCATTGCCGAAATCGGCCTGGCGGAAATGAACGTGGTGGCCCTGGTGCCCGCCACCGAGAACCTGTCCGGTTCGGCGGCCCTCAAACCCGGCGACATCATCCGCCATTACGGCGGCAAGACCTCGGAAATCATCAATACCGACGCCGAGGGCCGGCTGATCCTCGCCGATGCCCTGGCCTACGGCATCGAGACCTATAAGCCGCAGGCAGTGATCGATGTGGCCACCTTGACCGGCGCGGTGATCATTGGTCTGGGGCATCATTATACCGGCCTGCTCGGCAACAACGACCAGTGGGCCAACCAGTTGATCGAGGCCGGGGCCCGGGTCGGCGAGCCCCTGTGGCGGCTGCCGTTGGGGTGCGAATACCGCAAGCAGATTGACTCAAAGATCGCTGACCTCAAAAACGCCGGCAGCGACCGCAGCGGCAGCACCATCACCGCCGCCTGCTATCTTCAGGAGTTTGTCGGAGAGACCCCTTGGGTGCATCTCGACATCGCTGGAACAGCTTGGAATTTTACTGAAAAGTCGTATATTCCCAAGGGGCCTTCGGGCATCGGAGCGCGTACCTTGGTCGATTGTCTGCGCCAATGGCGGCCAATCCAGTCCGCTGACAAGAATTGATAAAAAAGTTTTTTGGTCGAGATCTATCTCCGGCCAAAAACAGCCAAGGAGGACAGCATGCTTGTCAAGAGAAAGGGAATCACCGTCAGCCGGCAGATCATGGACGATCAGTTGCTTCACCCGGGGGCGACCGGCGAATTGACCGGGTTGCTCAACGATCTGGTGGTGGCTGGCAAGATCATCAGCGCCGAGGTCAACATGGCCGGTCTGGCCGATATCTTGGGTCAGTCGGGCCGGACCAACGTCCAGGGCGAGAACGTGCAGAAGCTCGACGTGTTCGCCAACCAGACCATCAAACG
>WRKE01000256.1 GCA_009778235.1 Pseudomonadota bacterium | reverse complement strand
CGACTATATCGGCTCGATCCCCCGCGACCGGCTGATGGTGGACGCCATCCGCAAGCAGCAAACCCTGGTGCAGCTCTTCCCCGACAGCCGGACCAGCCATGCCTTCGAGGCCCTGGCGCGCACCGTGGTCCAGGAACCCCAGACGCTCGGGCCCAAGGGATCGATTCAATTTTTCTGGAAACGCCTGCTTGAATTCGGCGCCAAATGATCCACATTTTTTTGTTTATTGACATCACCGAGAATCGCCATGCTTCCTCCGGTACCGCCGCTTGATGATCGTTCCCAACTGATCAGGGATCACATGCCCCTGGTCGAACTGGTGGTGCAGCGCATGATCCCCCAAGTGCCAAGTTTCATGACCAAGGAGGACATGATCAGCGCCGCCATGGTCGGCCTGATCGATGCCGCCAACAAATTTGACGATGCCAAGGGCGTGAAATTCAAGACCTTTGCCGAACACCGCGTGCGCGGCGCCATCTTGGATGAAATGCGCAAGCTCGACTGGTTTTCCCGGTCGATGCGCGACAAGCAGAATCAACTGACCCAGACCATGCTCCGGCTGGAGCGCCTGTTGGGCCGCTCGCCGGACGAGGAGGAAATGGCCGTCGAGATGGGCATATCCCTGGACGATTACCGCAATCTGCTGGCCAATGTCAGCCATCTGGGCTGCGTCAGTCTCCATGAAACCCTTGATCACACCGAGGAAGGACGCAGTTTTCTCGACACCCTGGAGGATGTCGGCGGCCTCGCCCCTGCCGAATTGATCGAAAAGCAGGAGATGACCCGGCTGTTGGCCGAGGTCCTGGAAGAGCTTTCGGAAAAGGAGCGGCTGGTCATCGCCCTGTATTACTACGAGGAACTCACCCAGAAGGAAATAGCCGAGGTGTTGAGTCTTTCCGAGGGCCGGGTTTCCCAGTTGCACAGTCAGGCCCTGTTGAAATTGCGGGTCAAGTTGATCAACTCGGATTTGTACGAACCTTGAACCTGAGAGGCCATCATGTTGCAGCTCACCCCCCTCTTCTCGGGAAGTTTCCTGGCCGCAGCCGCCCTTGGTCTGGCGATCGTGCTGTTGCTGACCAGACGCCAGCGGACCATGCGGCGGCGGCAGATCGAACGCATCCGGACCATCCAGCGCAAGATTGGCGCTGCCTTGGAAGATGGAGGCTGCGTTCCCTTGCCCGAACAGTCGTTCAGCACCAGCTTAAAAGAGGCCAGCCTGACCACCAGACTCCAGCAGCCCCGGCTGGACGCCATGGGCAAAACCGACAGACAGACCCCAGAAAAATATCGAATTTTAGCAAAGTTGGCTGACCAAGGGATGGACAGTGTCCAAATCGCAGCCATTCTCGGGATCTCCAGCATCGAGGCGGCTCAACTGCTCAACCTTTGTCAAATGACCAAAATTGGCCGGTGATCATCCGTGGGGCGGTCTTTTTGCATAAAGAAGCACCGGTTGATTTCCGAAAAGCATTAAAACATCAGTGAGAACAACACCTACAAACGGAGTCCCATGGTTTCTGGAAAATACAGCGCCCTCAGCGGCGCCTTGACCAGGGAACAGGCGATGAACAACATCTCCTCCAATCTGGCCAATATCAGCACCACCGGGTTCAAGAAGGACCGGATCAGCTTCGCCTCCTTGCTGCATGGGGCCCAACAGACGCGGGCAACCAAGGGAATCAACTATGCCCGTACCCGCACCATCGATACCGATTTCAGCCAGGGAGGCATGCAGACCACCGGTCGCCCATTGGATGTGGCCATCGATGGCCCTGGATTTTTAAAGGTGCGCAAGGGCAATGAGTTTTTTTATACCCGCGCCGGCCAACTGACCCTTGACGCCACCGGCACCCTCATGACCAATGACGGCTATACCGTACTGGGGGCCGATAACGGACCCATCCAACTCGATACCTCTCAGGGCAAGGATATCGTCATCGCTGACACCGGCGCAATTTCCGTCAACGGCGAGGCGAGCAGCGGCGCTCTGCAGGTCTTTACCGTGCCTGAGCCGGACAAACTGACCAAGGTCAGCCAATCCCTCTACAAGCTTTCGCAGGGTGGCGATCAGCCGGCAACCGGGACTCGGGTGGTGCAGGGCAATCTGGAGACCGCCAACGTCAACATGGTCGAGGAAATGACCGCCATGATCGCCAGTCAGCGCGCCTTTGAAGCCCATACCAAGGTCTTGGAGACCTACTCGAAGATCAGCGAAAAACAAGATGAGCTCGGCTCCATCAGCTAACCAGCCATCGTCACCCGTTGACGGCGCAACATAATACTCGGAGGTTCACCCCTATGCGCTCACTCTGGACATCAACCACCGGCATGTCGGCCCAAACCCTCAACATGGACGTTATCGCCAACAACCTGGCCAACGTCCAAACCTCCGGGTTCAAGAAAAGCCGGGCCGACTTCCAGGACCTGCTCTACCAGCTCATGAAGGTCCCCGGCGCGCCGACCTCCGACGACACCACCTCGCCGACCGGCATCCAGATAGGATTGGGCGTCAAGCCGGCCGCGGTCACCAAAATCTTTACCGAAGGCGATATTATCCAGACCGGCAACACCTTTGACGTGGCCATCGAAGGGACCGGGTTCTTCCAGGTGACCTTGCCTGACGGGAACACAGCCTATACCCGGGCGGGGAACCTCAAGCTGGACGGTACCGGCCGGATCACCACCTCCGACGGTTATCCCATTCAGCCGGAAACCACCATTCCCGAGGATGCGCGCAATGTCACCATCAGCGAAACCGGTATCATCAGCGCCATCATCGGCGACAGCACCACCTCGACGCAACTGGGCACCGTCGATATCGCCGATTTCGTCAATTCCGCCGGCCTGATCGCCATCGGCAAAAACATGTTCCGGGAGACTGACGCCTCGGGTCCTCCCATAGTCGGCACTCCCGGAGCCAACGGCATCGGCACCCTGTTGCAGGGATATGTGGAGAACTCCAACGTCAATATGGTCGAAGAATTGACCCAGATGATCACCGCCCAGCGGGCCTTTGAAATCAACTCCAAGGTGATCACCACTTCGGACGAAATGATGAGAACCGTCACCAACATGGTATAGCAATTTTGAATAATATCGGCTTGTTCCTGATCAGTTGCTGCCTGTTTCTCTCTCCACTGTCCGTGGCCGCCCAGGTCACGGTTCAGTTCAAGGCCAATGCCGTGGTGACCGGCCCCAAGATCGTCCTGGCCGATATTGCGATCATCCAGCCTCCGGACAGCGAAACCGAAACACTCGGGCAACTCCAAGTGGCAACGGCCCCGGCGCCGGGAAAAACAAAGGAGTTATCCGTCGTCACCGTGATCAACACCCTGCGCAACCATCCCGAGGCGGCTGATGTCGACTGGCAGGGCAGCCAGAGCATCGTGGTGGAACGGGCGGGCGTGCGGTTGACCAAAGAGCGGATGCAGGAGATGATCGCTACCTATCTCAAAGAAAACGCTGCTATTTTTCCGAGTGCGGAAATCCGTTTCTCTTCGATCCAGACCCCGGACGAAATGATGTTGCCCGCCGGCACGCTTACCTGGAAAATCACCCCATCCCGTCCCGGCATCGTGGGCAGCACCAGTTTCACCATCGCCCTGTTCATCGATGGCAAGCCCTCCGGCACCAGCACGGTCCGGGGGCGGCTGGAGCTGGTGGCCGAGGTCCTGACCGCTGCGACCACCTTGCACAAGGGCGATGTGGTGACCACGGAGAACGTGGTGATGCAGCGTCAAAATATTGGCGGCGTCAGCAACCCCTTGTTTGTCCGGGATGATATCCTAGGCAAACAGGTTGCCCGCACGGTCGCGGCAGGCACGATCCTCAAGGCGGATCACCTCGTCCTGCCGCCGGTGATCAAGGAGGGAGAGATGGTCAAGATTTCAGCGCGAAAAGGTTCGATGCTGCTGACCACCAATGGGCTGGCCAAAAATGATGGCCGGGTGGGCGAAACCATCTCGGTCAAAAATATCAGTTCAAACAAGTTGATTTATTGCCGCGTCGACGGACCGGGCGCGGTTTCCGTGGAGTTTTAACGCCATGAACCGTCTTTCTTTCCCACATATCCCGGATCTCCCGGCAAGCCGCTGGAAACGCCTGGCGTGTTTGCTGCTGGTTCTCGCCGCCCTCACCGGATGTGGTTCTCGATCCCAGGAGGTGACCGCCGCCCATGAACCGCTGGAAGAGCCGGTGGTGGCCAATCCTCGGCCCCAGTCGCCCGGCACCCTGTGGAACGGAGATGAAGGCAGTTGGCTGGCTGATGTCAAGGCCAGACGAGTGGGCGATATCATCACGGTGACCATCAGGGAACAGGCCACGGCCTCCAAACAGGCGACCACAGACACCTCGCGCGGTTCCGGTATTTCCGCGGGTATTTCTACCTTTTTTGGACTGGAACAGAATGTGCAAGACAGCACCAACATCAACCCCTCGTCCATGATCGGATCAAACAGCAGTGATTCCTTTTCCGGCAAAGGCCAAACCACCCGCTCGGAAAACCTGACCGCCACCCTCACCACCCAGGTGGTGGAAGTCTATCCGAACGGCAACCTGAAAATACGGGGCGGGAAATCGGTGGCGGTCAACAATGAGAATCAGATCATTTATCTGACTGGCATTGTCCGGCCCTTTGATGTCACCAGCGACAATACCGTGGATTCCGGCAGCATTCTCAACGCCCAGATCACCTACACCGGCAAGGGAATCGTTTCCGACAAACAGAAACCCGGCTGGTTGATGCGGATATTCGACAGCACTTGGCCGTTCTGAGTTCCGACCGGCTGGCAATTCAGGAGCAACTGTTCATGCGCTACCGACTCATCACCACCATTTTCCTGATTGTTGCGGCCTGGTTGACCGCTGTGCCTGCCCAGGCCACCCGCATCAAGGATCTCGCCGCCATCGAAGGGGTGCGCGAGAATCAATTGATGGGCTATGGACTGGTGATCGGCTTGAGCGGCACGGGAGACGACATCACCAAGTCGGTCTTCACCAGGCAGGCCATCATCAACATGTCCAAGCGTATGGGCTTGTCACTCAGCAACGATGTGCTGCGGCAGATACGAACGAAAAACATCGCCACCGTGATGGTCACAGCGCAACTGCCGCCCTTTACCAAACCGGGCTCGACCATCGACATCCAGGTCTCCTCCATCGGCGACGCCTCCAGTCTGTCCGGCGGCACCTTGTTGATGACGCCGTTAAAGGGGCCAGATGGCAATACCTATGCCGTTGCCCAGGGGCCATTGGCGGTGGGCGGCATCTCCTTCGGCGGCAAGGCGGCCAAGGCGCAAAAGAATTTCACCACCTCGGGCCGGGTGACCGGAGGCGCGATTGTCGAGCGGGCGGTCGATTTCGCCCTGCCTCCCTCAAAGGATATCGTCTATCAATTGCGGGAAACCGACTTCACCACCGCCGCGCGCATGGTTGAGGCCATCAATCGCCGTTTCGGCGCGGGAACGGCCAAATCCGTCGATTCCGGAGCGGTGAAGGTGATCAAGCCGGCGAATTTTTCAGGCGATACGGTCGCATTTATTGCCGATCTGGAAGGCATCGACGTGGCGCCTGACGGTCCGGCCAGAATCGTGGTCAACGAGCGCACCGGCACCATCGTCATGGGCCAGGATGTCCGGATCGCCACCGTGGCGGTTTCGCACGGCAATCTCAACCTCATCATCACGGATACGCCTCAGGTCAGCCAGCCCAACCCGCTGGCTCAGGGCACGACTACCCAGACGCAGACGACCACCGTCAAAGTGACCGAAGATGCCGGCAACTTGGTGGTGCTGCCCATGGGGGTCAACCTCGGTGACATTGCCCGGGCCCTGAATGCCATTGGCGCCACTCCGCGCGATCTGATCGCCATTTTCCAGGCGATCAAGGCGGCTGGCGCGCTCCAGGGCGAGCTGGTCATCCTGTAACGGCCGCACTTTTTTTATTTATTTATTTACCTTGAGGCCAAGGCATGAAAACCACGATCGACCCCCAACTGTTGCTCCAGGTCACCCAACCCATGGGGACCCAGCAAACCAAAATAGCCAAGGATCGGGCCGCCTTGAAAAAATCCTGCCAGGACTTCGAGGCGATATTTATTCAATCCATGCTCAAGGCCATGCGCAAGACCGTCCCGGAAGGGGGGCTGTTTGCCAAAAGCAATGCCACCAAAATATTTGAGGAAATGATGGACCAGGATATCGCCGCTGGCATTGCCAAAAAACAATCCACAGGCCTGGCCGAGCAGATCTATCGCCAGTTGGAAAAGAAACTGCCCAAAGAACCCTGATCGCTTTCGCTCTTTTTTAAAAAAAATTGGTAAAGTTTTTCCAGGCAGCCACCGATATAGTCAATAACAAGAGACCCTCTTTCCAAGGACAACAGACCAGGATGGTCGAATATGCTGCACGGAGGCGAATACATGGTCACCAACATCGGTCAAAATCAGGTTTCCGGCACCTTGCTGGCTTACCAGAAGAACAGTCTGGAGCTCTCCCGGTCTTCCGTCTCTGCCAATGACAAGGGGCAGATCGGAGTTACCGACACCATCAACCTGCGCAGCGAATCCATCTCGGCTGCCACCTATACCGGTGACCTGCGGCTTGCGGGCGATGACGACGCCAGATTCAACATGTTGCGATCCCTGGTGGCCAACCTGCTCCAGCAGCAAGGCATCAAGACCGCCATTGCAACCGGTGAGCGGACCATCGACCTCAACAGCATCACGGCCAAAGAAGCTCAGGATCTGATCAGCGAAGATGGTTACTTTGGCGTGGAAAAGACATCCGAGCGAATCTTCCAGTCAGCCGTGGGGAGCGCCGGAGGCGACCCCGCCCACATCGATGCCATCAAGGAAGGAATCGAGAAGGGCTTTGCCGAAGCGAAAAAGGCCTTCGGCGGCTGGTTACCCGATATATCATACGCCACCTACGATGCGGTCATGCGCAAGCTCGACCAATGGGTGGGCCAACAGACAACAGCAGCTTGATCCTTCTACCAGAGGTGACCATCATGACTGTGGAATTTTTTGGAGTGCAAGGCATGGGACCATTCAGCGGTCTCAATAAGATAGGTCAGACCGCTGATGCGCAACCAACGAGGAAGAGCGGAAGCAAGGACGATGTTTCCTTTGCTTCAACCCTGCAGGGGGCAACCATGAGCCAGGGAATTGGCAGGATCGACGATGTTGAACGTGCCGCCCGCGTGCAGGAACTCAAGACGCAAATCGCCAGCGGCCAGTATGAGCCGGACCTGAACAAGGTCGCCTCCAGTCTGCTGCGCTTCTTGGTTGAGGGTTGATCATGGACCGGGCCACTGCTCATAATCTGCTGGTACAGCTCCGCGAGACCATCCGTGACGAGCGCGAGCATGCCAAGGCGCTGGATATCGACGCCATGATGACAGATGTCCAACGTAAAGAAACCCTGATCCGGGCGCTGAGCAGCGTGACCAACCTCCATCCCGACGACCAGGAAATCGCCCGGGAAATCAGGCATGAAAATCGTAAAAACGCCTTCTTGTTCCGGTCAACCTTGCACTGGATTCAAGAAACCATGGAATTCTTCGGCCGCAAAACCGTACCGGTCACCTATGGCCATAACGGACTTTCGCAGAACAACCTCATCAACGGCCGCCTGCTTTCCGGCCGAATCTGAGCCTATCCCCCCACTCACCCCCTCTTGCAGAGCCGCGGCGCCCACTGTCAGCGATCCTTTTTCTCTCTCGCCCCATGGGCAGGCAATGCCGACTGGATCGCCCAGATGCGAGTTTCTTGCATCAAAGGCTAAAGTCCGCCCCTGCTTCTGCCGATAGTAACTTAAGGTAACAAGGTGTTGGCGGTGAAGAGACATCCTCTCCGCCCCACCCGCTCCCCTATACTATCAACCAATCTCCGGGCATTCCGGACTCCAGAGAGAAGAGGTCCATCATGACCAGCTTGCTCAATGCCCTCAATGCCGGCAAAACCAGCCTGCTGACCAATCAGAAATCGATCGAAATCGTTGGCAACAATATCGCCAACGTCAATACCCCGGGCTATTCCCGGCAGCGCGCCCAACTGACCAATATGCCGTCGGTCAACTTCGGCGGCTTCTTCATCGGCCAGGGCGTGACCGTTTCTGACGTCAGTCGCGACTACAGCCTGTTCATCACCCGCCAGCTCCAAGGCAAGACCATCGATTATGGCGAGGCATCAGGGAAATCCAATGCCCTCACCGAACTGGAACGCACGTTCAATGTGTCCCAAAATAATCTCTCCGCCCAGATCAACGATTTCTTCGATGCCTGGCAACAACTGACCACCAATCCCAGCGGCCAGGTGGAACGGGATCTGGTGATCCAGCGAGGCCAATTGCTGGGCGAGGCGTTTAACTCCATCACCAATGAGATGGATTCGATCACCCAGAACATCGACCGGGAAATCGTCGCCGAGGTCCCAGCCTTAAACGTAAAGCTGGCGGAACTCGCCCGACTCAACGAGCGCATCAATCTGATCGAAGTGACCGGGCAAACAGCCAACTCGGACCGTGACAGCCGCGACCTGTTGGTCCAGGATCTTTCGGAAACGCTGGGCATCCAGACCTATACCGATAACCGGGGCATGCTCTGTGCCTATCTGCCCGGTGGCACCCCTCTGGTCATGGGCACCACGGCGGCAACCATCTCCACGGTCACCGAAGGAACGACTATCAACCTCCAGGTGAACATCGCCGGCTCCACCCGCAGCGTCGGGGTAGACGATCTGGGGGGAAAATTCAAGGGCATGTTTGAGATGCGCGATGTGTTCATCCAAGGTCTCCGCGATGATCTCAACACCCTGGCCATTGACCTGACCACCACGGTGAACGACGCCCACCTGGACGGATACGGCTCCGACGGGGTGACGGGACGCCTCTTTTTCAATGACATCAGCGCCCTGCCTCCGGATATGGTGGCGAGCCGCAGCATAGTGGTAGCCCTTACCGATACCTCCCAGGTGGCAGTCGCCGGCAATCCCGCCGCCGCACCCGGTGACAATGAAAATGCGTTACGGATCGCTCAACTGGAATCCACCCACAAGGTGGGTACCACCAACAATACCTTCAACGATTTCTTCAGCCAGATGGTGGCCACGGTCGGGGTCGAGGCGGCCCACAACAACTTGGCCATGGCGGGCGCCCAGGACGCGACCATGCAACTGCAGAACCTGCGGGATGGTTATTCCGGTGTTTCCCTGGAAGAAGAAATGGTCGATCTCATTCAATATCAGCGTGGGTTCCAGTCCTCGGCAAAATATCTCGCCACGGTGGACGAGCTGATGAATTCACTCCTTCAACTGAAGAACTAATAAAGCCATGAAAGCGACCCAAGCAACAACCTATCGGATGCTGGGAACCCGGCTGAAC
>WRKE01000255.1 GCA_009778235.1 Pseudomonadota bacterium | reverse complement strand
TGACCAAATCACCGGTCCGATACCAGCTATGACCGGCGAAGCTCACAAAAGGATCGGGCGCATCTCCGAGGTATCCGCCGAAAATACTGGGCCCACGCACCAGCAACATGCCGGTCTGGCCCGCCTCGGCCAGGTCGACAATCTGTCCATCTTCTTCACGCACCAGGGCGGCGGTCACCGAAGGCAGCAGATGACCGATGCTGCCAGGCACCACTGCCTCTGGCCGGTTGACGGCAACCACCGGCGAACATTCGGTAATCCCATACCCTTCGCACAGCGTTGCCTTGGGGCAGGCCTCGGCAAAGGCACGGTAGACATGCTCAGGACATTTTTCAGCCCCGGCAAAGGCGAAACGCAGACTGGCGAGTCCGCCTGTTTCTTGGCTCTTGTCCAGGGTTTTCGCCTTGTCGAGCATGGCTTCCAGAAAGGTGGGCGGCGCGGCCAGCAACGTCAGCTTATAGTCGCGCACCAGGGAGATCAGTGCCTGGGGCTCGGTGGGGTTGGCATGGAAGACGGCTTTGAGGCCAAGCGACAGCGGCAAAACCAAGCCCACCATCAGGCCAAAGGAATGGAAGGGCGGCAGCATGGCCAGGATGGTTTCATCCGCCTCAACCCTCAAGACATCGATGATGTCCTTGGCATTGGTCAGCAGGTTGACATGGGTCAAAGGCACCGCCTTGGGCAGGGATTCGGAACCGGAAGTGAACAGGACCGCCGCAACATCGGCCATGGGATAGGCGGAGGAAGAGCGCAGGAGATGCGCGCGCACCAAGCCTTTCAATTTTTCCCAGCGACCCAAAGAGGCAGCCAGGGTTTCCAGGCGCAGCCAGGTTACAGGCAGTGCGCTTAGGGACAGGCCTCCATGCTCCAACCTGTCCAGCAGGGCCTGCGCGCTGATGATGTGGCTAAGCCCCGCTGTGCCCAGACAGTGGCGCAGGTTGGCCTCTCCCACGGTCCAGTTGAAAAAGACCGGCTCCTTGCCCGCAAGTTGCGCGGCCAACCACACCGGGACCACCGTGGGCACGGAGGGCAGCATGATGCCAAGCCGCTTGCCTGGCAGGGCTTTGAAACGCTCTGCCAGCACCAGCGCCGCGGTGACAATCTCCCGCCGGGTGCGCAGGGAGGAGCGGTCCGCCACCAGGGCCTGGTTCGGGGCCTGCCGCATAAGGGCCATGAAGGCGTCGGGGATGCGGGTGACGCCATCGGCAAGGCGCAGTTTCTGGTTTTTTGCCGGCCCAGGAGTAAACCAGGCAGCCGGGGCAGGTTTGTTTTGTGTCCCTTGCCCAGCAGTGCCCGCCGCCGCGGCCAGACAATCACCGACGCTCACCAGCGCCGCAAGCTCACTGATGGTTCTGCCATGCTCAGTCTCAAGGGTAAGCGCCAAATCCATCAGGGCCAGGCTGTCTAAACCAAGATCGCCAGCCAGGCTCATATTCTCGGTCAAGACATGATCTGGAGCGAGATCCGCAGCCTGGCGCAAGGAGGCATACACCGCTTCCCGCAGTTCAGGGGTAACAGAGATGGTCTCACCAGCCTCCCTTTTTACGTTGTCCTGGGTATATTCAGGAAGTTCCGTTGGTTGGCCGCCCTGCCAGAAGAAACGCGGCACCGCCATGGGGGCCTGTTTGGCCCCATTATAAAATTGCTCCAGCCAGGGATTGAGCCTCTTTTTATTGCCATCCCGGGGCAAGTCGGGGTCTTCGACAAATTCCACCTGGACCTGGCGCCGCGGGGTGAAAAAAACCAGGTTGGCCGCCACCGTCAGGATCCCTTGGCAGAGGACCTTGATGAAATTCGGCGCCCCGCGCTGCCCGGCATAGCTGAACGAACTGCCCCACAAGCCCGTGGTCCGAATCAGCACCACCCGCAACCCGGGCATGGCCGCAATGATATCCGCGGCCCCGGAGTTGGGCCCTAGCTTTTCTTCGGCGGAGCGGTACACCTTGCCCGAGGGGTAGAACAGGACATGCTCGCCGCCTCGCAAGGCTTGGGTCACGGCCCGCAACCCATCTTCCACCCCTTGCCTGGCTTTGACCCCGTCTTTACTCGGGTCGGGAATCAACACCGCGCCAGTGAGTTTGGCCGCCAGGGTGCCGAACAATCCTTGCATCTGGCGCTGGTCAACCAGCGGGCGGGGACGAAACCCGGCCAACAGGGAATAGACAATGGACGGATCAATCAGCGCCGGGTGATTGGGCATAAACAAGATGGCCTCATTGCCTCTGTCGTCCACCGGGATATCTGTCAGGCCGACAACCTTGACCCGATAGCGGAGCGACAGCAGGAGCTGCAGCAATAGAGCCAGGGGACCTCCGGTCTTGTCCGCAAGACATCGCACCGGCTGGCGGCGCAAAAAAAACATGGCCCAGCCCATGAAGGTCAGGGCGACAAGGGCGCTGGCCGTCAGCAGCAAGGTGGGGGGAAGGTCACCGACCACCATGAAAAGGAGGCCGGAGACGATGATGCCGGTGAAGGAGGCAAAGTTGGAAATGCCCAGGATCTTGCCCTTTTCAGTGGCCTTGGGCCGTATTTGAATGAAGCTGACCAGAGGAATGAGATAAAGCCCGCCGCATATGCCGGTTGCGGTGAAGGTCAGCATCAGAAAAATAAAACCCAGAACAGTGCCCGGCAAAAACGGCGCCAGGCTCGCAATCAAGAGGCTTACGGCCATGCCGATTCCGGCTGGAATCATCAAGCGTCGCCAAATGTCGGCCTGGTGTCTGCCCGCCAGCAGCGAGCCGATGCAGATGCCAACCATCAATGCCACCGAGAGCAGGCTGGTCAGGGTCAGGGAAAAGCCCATTTGTTTCGCGCCCAGATTGTTGATGACCAGGATCACGAAGGAAGAAAAACCATAAAAGAAGGCCTCGCCGGCCAGGGTCAAAAACAGGGCTTGGTCCTTGGCGTGGCATTCTCTGGCGTGGCGCACTGAATCAACCGGGCCTTGCCAGGGGAAGGGGTTGCTGCCGTGGCTAAGCGGAGAAGACCTGTGGATGGCAAAGGCCGCCACCAGCCCGAGCACCGCAACCAGGGCCGCGATCAACCCCACGGCCAGCCGCCCGAAGCCGTAGGCGCCTTCCGGCGAGAAGGCGCGGGCAAAGCCGGGCACAGGCAGGTCCATCACCACGCCGCCCAGCCCAATGCCCAAAAGAATGGTCACGGTGGTCACCAGCTTGAGCAATCCATTGACCCTGGGCACTTCACTGGCCGGAAAATTTTCCGGAATGGCCCCGTTTAAGGCCGGGCTGAACAGGGTGGATTGCAGGCCCATCAAAAAGACAATGGCAACGATGCCCACCCAGTTCAGACTCAGCAGGGCCCATAAGCCGAGGAGCATGGCCGCCAATTCCAAAAACTTGGCGCCCACGACGATGTCCTTTTTGGGCAGACGATCGGCCAGCCAGCCAGCCCAGGCGGAAAAGAGCACAAACGGCAGGGCGAACAGCAAGGTGGCTCCCCCCTGGATGGCGTGGAGACCGGCATCGACCGCCAGCAGCAGCGCGACCTGTTTGAAGAAATTATCGTTGAAGGTCCCCATGGCATAGGCGCAACCCATGCCGATCAGCCGAATACGCGCTGTCTTGGGGTCGGTTGGCAGTATGAGGTTGGCTGGGGATTGCTCAGAAGTGTGCATGGGTGATCTTCAGGATTGGTTGTCAGGGTACAATATCCAGGTTCCGGCTCCTGCCGAAGGACGGGACAACAGGATCAAAGGCGTAAACATCTGGGGAAAGTCGAGCTTTCCCCCCGAACTTCAGGCGCTCCCGGTTTTCCCGCCGGTCAACCGATCATCACAAACCAAAACCGTCCAGATACAGCCGCCACAATCCATGGATCTGTTCCTGGAGGAAGAGGTAGGAAAGGGCGGCGAGCGCCAGAAAAGGGCCAAAGGGAATACGGGTCAGGCCGCCTTTTTTCTGTTTGACCATGGCGGCGATCCCGACCACACTGCCGGCCAGGGAACTGGCGAAGACCACATAGAGCAGGCTCTGCCAGCCGAGAAAGGCGCCGATCATGGCCAGCAACTTGATATCGCCGCCGCCCATCCCCTCGCGTCCGGTCAGGGCATAGTAGCCGTAGGCGACCGCGTAGAGCAGGCCGCCGCCCAACAGAATGCCTAGCCCGGACTGCTGCCAGGTGACGGTGTGGACAAAAAACGAGCCGATAAAACCGATGACAATGCCAGGCAGGCTGATCCGATCGGGAATTATTTGGTGATGGATATCGATAAATATGATAACCAGCAGGCTAGCGCAGAAGACGAAGTAGAGGAGCGACTCGATCCCGAGGCCGAACCGGTGGGCGACCAGAACCGACAATACCGCCATGGTCAGTTCAACCAACGGATACTGCCAGGAGATCGGCATCTTGCAAGACCGGCACCGCCCGCGCAGGACCAAAAAGCTGAACACCGGAATGTTCTCGTACCAGGCCAGAGGATGCAGGCAGCGGGGACAGTGGGAGGCCGGGAAAACGATGGATGCCCCCTCTTTGGGCAGCCGGAGAATGACCACGTTGAGAAATGAACCCACTGCGGAGCCGAGCAGCGCGGCCATGATGAGTAAAGCTGATTGCATCATTGACAACCACCTGTTGATTTTTCAAAAAATGCGGTCTATCCGTAATCTGTTGTAGCGTTTTCCATGCCCGAGTACCAGGAAAATTCCATAATCGACCAGGTCGACCGGATCGCCGAGAGCTTTTATCGGCTGACCCTGCATGCGCCGCTGATCGCCGCGACTGCCCGGCCCGGGCAGTTTGTCATGGCGGCCTGCGGTCCTTTTCTCGACCCTCTGTTGCGCCGCCCCTTTTCCATCCACCGCTGCAACGGATCCGATACCCTGCAACTGCTGATTCGGGTGGTTGGCCGGGGAACCGAACTACTCGCCCGCTGCCGCCCCGGCCAAGGCTTAAGCCTGGTCGGCCCACTGGGTCAGGGCTTCAATCCTCCGGCGCCCTCCGCCCCGGTCTGCCTGATTGGCGGCGGGATCGGCATCGCTCCCCTGCTCTTCTGGGCCGAACGGCTGAAAGAGCACCAGCCCTGCACAGTCCCCCTGCTCTTCTGGGCCGAACGGCTGAAAGAGCACCAGCCCTGCACAGTCCTCTTAGGTTCGCGCACCGGCGAGGATCTTCTCCAACTTAGTGCGGAATTCAGCCAATTGGGATGCCGGGTCGAAACCGCCACCGACGACGGCTCGCTTGGCCACCACGGCCTGGTGACCGATCTGCTCGCCGCCCGGCTGAGTGAGGTGGACAAGGTGTATGCCTGTGGGCCGATGCCGATGATGGCCGCGGTGGCCCGAAGCTGCCGCGATGCTCAGGTTGCCTGCGAAGTTTCGCTGGAAGCGCACATGGCCTGCGGCCTGGGGGCCTGCCTTGGCTGCACCGTCCACGGTGCCGGCGGCCTTTATCTCCATGTCTGCAAAAAAGGACCGGTGGTGAACGCCGAGGAGGTTGCATGGGATCGGTAAACCACGCGGTCGATCTCTCGGTCTCCCTGGGCCCGTTGTCACTGGCCAATCCGGTCCTGACCGCCTCCGGCACCTTCGGCTATGGCGCCGAATTCGCCCACCTGGTGCCCCTTGCCCGCCTGGGCGGGGTGGTGGTCAAGGGCATCTCCCTGGCGCCCCGGCCCGGCAATCCGCCGCCGCGCATTGTCGAGACGCCCTGCGGCATGCTCAACGCCATCGGCCTGGAAAATGTCGGGGCGGAACGGTTCATCGCCGACAAAATGGACTTTTTGCGCACCTGCGGCTGCCGGGTGATCGTCAACATTCTAGGCGACAGTATCGAGGAGTATGCCAGCCTGGCAACGCGGCTGACCGGCGTGGCCGGCATCGACGGCCTGGAGGTCAACATCTCCTGCCCCAACGTCAAAAAGGGCGGGGTCGCCTTTGGCACGGTGCCGGAAATGGCGGCGGCAGTCACCCAGGCGGTCAAAGCGGCCACCGACCTGCCGGTCATTGTCAAGCTTTCGCCCAATGTCACCGATATCGTGGCCATGGCCCGCGCGGTGGAGGCGGCCGGTGCCGACGCGATCTCCCTGATCAACACCCTGATCGGCATGGCCATTGACGCCCGCACCAGGCGGCCCAGGCTGGCCAATGTGATCGGCGGACTGTCCGGCCCGGCGATCAAGCCCATTGCCCTGCGCATGGTCTGGCAGGTGGCCTCGGCGGTCAAAATCCCGGTGATCGGCATTGGCGGCATTGCCACCGCCGAAGACGCAATCGAGTTCCTTCTGGCCGGCGCCGCCGCGATCCAGGTGGGTACCGCCAATTTCATCAATCCAGCGGCGGCTGGCCAGATTGTCGACGGCATCGGGGAATACCTGCACCAGCAGGGTGAATCCTCGGTCCGGGCCATAATCGGCTCCCTGCGGCTGGGTGCGTAACCTGTCATGAAACCACGAGGATTGATCTGCGTCGCGGTGATGGCCGAGAAGTGCGAGAAGGTGCTGGAGGAGGCCGTGCCGGTGGCCGGATTGGCTGATGTGATCGAGGTCCGGATCGACGGCCTGGGCGAGCCGCTTACCCCGGCCTGTATCGCGGCCCTCGCCAAACCGGTGCTGGCCACCAACCGGCCGGTCTGGGAAGGCGGCCGGTTTGCCGGCAGCGAAGAGGAGCGCATCGATCAGCTCGATCAAGCCCTGCGAAACGGCGCTGGCTATATCGACATCGAGCTGGCTACCGCCCCGGAACTGCGAGCCCGCCTGCTGTCGACCGCCCGTCGTTTCGGCGCCAAAGTGATCATTTCCAGCCACGATTTTGCGGCCACGCCTTTGGCCGACCAGTTGAGCGGCGTCTTGGGCCAGATGATTGCCAGTGGCGCTGATATCGGAAAAATCGTCACCACCGCAAGGTCGCCCGCCGACACCCTGCGCATTCTAGCCCTCCAGCAGGAGGCCATGGCCGCTGCCTTTCCCCTTTGCGCCTTTGCCATGGGCAAGGCGGGCGCGATCAGCCGGTTGGCGACGCTTGAGCTTGGCGGTTTCATGACCTACGCCGCCCTGAGCCGGGAGCAGGCTACCGCTCCGGGCCAAATCATCATCCACGACCTCCACCGGTTGCTCACCCTGCTCGACACCTCGCCATGATTAACGGTACGACCCAACTCTTCGGCATTATCGGCGATCCGGTCGCCCACTCCTTAAGCCCGGCCATGCACAATGCCGCCTTTGCCCACCTGGGGATCAATGGCGTCTATCTGCCGATGCGGCCCGCGGATCTGGCCGATGGGTTCCGGGGCTTGCGCAGCCTCGGATTCATCGGGGTTTCGGTCACCGTGCCGTTCAAGGTGGCGATCATGGATTTTCTCGATGCCATTGATCCTGTGGCCCGCAAAATCGGCGCGGTCAACACCCTGGTGTTCGAGCGGACCGAAACCGCCATCCGCTGCATTGGCCATAACACCGACTGGCTGGGGTCCAACCGGGCACTGGCTGAGGTCATCGATCTTAGCGGCCGCACCGTTCTGCTGATCGGTGCCGGCGGCGCTGCCCGGGCGGTTGGTTTCGGTCTGATCGAGGCCGGCGCCCGGGTCCTGCTGACCAACCGAACCGAAGCCAAGGGGTACGAGCTGGCCGCCCAGATGGGATGCCGGTTCATTTCCGCCGCCGAGTTGCCCCAGGTCCAGGCCGATGCCCTGATCAACACCACCTCGGTGGGCATGGCCCCGCATCAGGACGACCTGCCGATCGACCCCGAGCTGCTCTCCCATTTTCCGGTGGTCATGGACATCGTCTACGCACCCTTGACAACCCGCCTGCTGCGCGAGGCCGCTGCCCGCGGCTGCCGGGCGATCGACGGCCTCACCATGCTCCAATACCAAGGTGCGGCCCAGTTCACCCTCTGGACCGGCCGCGAGGCCCCCCATCCGGTCATGCGCCAGGCCCTGATCGACGCCCTGCACAGCCCCATAGCCAACATTCCGCTTGATGTCCCCAGATGATCGCCATTACCCCTGTTCGCACCCTTGATGCCGTGGTCACGGTTCCCGGCTCCAAAAGCCAGACCCAGCGCGCCCTGATCGCCGCTGCCCTGGCCGAGGGGCATTCCCAACTCCTCGAGCCTTTGGCCAGCGAAGACACCCGCTACACCATCACCGCCCTGCGGGCCATGGGGATCGACTGCAACGACACCAGCGTGCCGGACTGCTGGCAGATCCAGGGCACCGGCGGCCGAATCGAGGAACCCGAAGGCGACATCTTCCTCGGCAACAACGGCACTGCCACCCGCTTTCTCACCTCAGTGGCGGCACTGGGCCGCGGCCGCTTCCGCATCACCGGCAGCCAGCGCATGTCCGAGCGGCCGATCCTGCCCCTGATCAAGGCCCTGCACGGCTGGCAGGTGGCCATCGGCAGCGATGCCGGCACCGGCTGCCCGCCCCTGACCATCCTGGCCCAAGGGCTGGCCGGCGGCCGCACCGTGCTGCCGGAGGGCAAATCGAGCCAATATCTTTCCTCTCTGCTCCTGGTGGCGCCCTATGCCGCGGCACCGGCCGAGCTTTTGGTACACGGCGAGATCCTCTCCAAACCCTATGTGGAAATGACTCTGGCAGTGATGGCCGATTTCGGCATCCAGGTTGAGGCCGCGCCGAGCTTAAATTTTTTCCGCATCCCCCAGGGTCGCTACCAGGCTCAGACCTA
The DNA here is from genome assembly GCA_009778235.1 of Pseudomonadota bacterium. GTDB lineage: Bacteria > Desulfobacterota > Desulfobulbia > Desulfobulbales > Desulfobulbaceae > Desulfobulbus. The sequence goes on along the minus strand of WRKE01000255.1, from coordinate 733 downwards.
CGCCATCGAGGGAGATGCCTCCAGCGCCTCCTATTTCTGGGCCGCGGCAGCGATCACCGGCGGGCGGGTGGTGGTGGCCAACGTGCCGGTGCCCTCCCTGCAGGGCGATATCAAGCTTTTGCCCTATCTGGCCCGCATGGGCTGCCAAATCAACCAAATCGGGGCGGGGCTCGCCGTCACCGGGCCAGAGTTCCTTACCGGCATCGAGGTGGACATGGGCGACATACCCGATGTGGCCCCGACCCTGGCAGTGGTGGCCGCCTTTGCCGAGGGCACGACCGTGATCAACAATATCGCCCACCTGCGGATCAAAGAGTGCGACCGGCTGTCCGCGGTGGTCAGCGAGCTGCGCAAGCTGGGGGCCGAGGTGGAGGAAGAGCCGGCCCGGATGATCATCCACGGCAAAAAAGGGGGCGGCAACCTGCACGGCGCCACCATTGCCACCTACGACGACCACCGTATAGCCATGAGTTTTGCCGTGGCCGGACTGCGTATCCCGGGAGTGGTCATTTCAGGTGAACAGTGCGTGGCCAAATCCTTTCCCGATTTTTGGGAGCGGTTCGGGCGGATGGCCGGATCATGAGCGAATAACGAGCACCAAAAACCGGCAAGACATGGACCGGGTAACGGTCCGGAAGAATCGCGCCTTATCGCCACCCTGACCAAATCTTTCCCGTTCCATGGCATGATCAAAAAATAGTAGAGAGAAAAAAGAAGCAATCCGGGCAGCCCA
>WRKE01000254.1 GCA_009778235.1 Pseudomonadota bacterium | reverse complement strand
CGGCAGGCCATGGCCCAGGCGCAATTCGATGAAATCGACTAAAATGATCGAATTGCGGACCACGATGCCTGCCCCGGCCATGAAGCCGATCATCGAGGTGGCGGTGAAAAAGCCGCCCAGCGCCCAGTGGGCGGGCAGGATGCCGATCAGGGAAAAGGGAATGGCTGCCATCACCACCAGGGGCGTGACATAGTCCTTGAACCAGCCCACCATCAGCATGTAGATCAGCACCATGACCACGCAGAAGGCCAACCCCAGGTCGCGGAACACCTCCAGGGTGATGTGCCATTCGCCATCCCATTTCACGGCTGGTTGATGGTCGAAAAACGGCTGGGAGAGATCATGGATCGCCATTTGCCCACTCTGGCCGCCGAATTGGCCGGCGTCGAGTTCGTGCAGCCGCTTGTTCATCATCAGGATGGGATAGACCGGGCTTTCGGCCGTGCCGGCCACGTCGCCGGTGACATAGATCACTGGCTTGAGGTTCTTGCGGTAGATCGGCTGGTCCACCGGCTGCTCACTCACCCGGACCAGCTCCCTGAGCGGCACCAGGGGCGCCTTAAGGTCGCTGCCGGCCCGCAGTGAGATGGCCAGCAGGTCGTCGATCCTGGCCCGCTGCGCCGGAGGTAATTGCAGCATCAGGTCGATTTTTTCCTGGTCGCGGGGCTGGTGGAACAGGTCGATCGCTTGGCCGCTCAACCCCATGGTCACGGTCTTTGCGATCTCGGCCGTTGATATGCCGTTTAAGGCCGCCTTTTCCTTGTCCACAATCAGCACCTGCTGGCTGCGTTCCTGTTGCCGATACCAGTCGATGTCGACCACTCCGTCGGTGGCGGCGAAGATTTTTTTTGTTTCGCGGGCCAACCGGACCCGGCTGGCATCGTTCGGTCCGTAGATCTCGGCCACCAGGGTCTGGAGCACCGGCGGTCCGGGAGGCACTTCCGCCACCGCCACGGTGGCGCCGTAACGCTCGGCAATGCGGGCGATGGCCGGCCGCATTCGTTTGGCAATGGCGTGGCTCTGGCTGTCGCGCGCACCCTTGGCCTTGAGGTTGACCTGGATGTCGGCCATGGTGGGCCCGGAACGGAGAAAGTAATGGCGCACCAGGCCGTTGAAGTTATACGGCGCGGCAGTGCCGGCATAGACTTGGGTGTTGATTACCTCCGGCGCCCGTTCCACCTCCCCGGCCATTTCCAGGGCCACCCGGGTGGTTGTCTCCAGGGTCGACCCTTCGGGCATGTTGAGGATGATTTGGAACTCGGATTTGTTGTCAAAGGGCAGCATCTTCACCTTGACCATACCCATGGGGACCAGCGAGCAGGCAAGCGCCAGCAGGCCTGAAATCAGGGCAAAGAAGCCCAGCCGCCAACGGTTGTGGGCCAGCAGCGGGTCCATGACGCGATGGTAGAGCCGAGTGAACCAATCGTCAGGGGCATGGTCATTATCTTTTTGGGCCAGGTTCTCTGGCCGGCGCAGAATGCGGATCGCTGCCCAGGGCGTGATGGTGAAGGCAATCAGCAGGGAAAACACCATGGCCGCGGAGGCGCCGATAGGAATGGGGCGCATGTAGGGGCCCATCAGCCCGCCGACGAAGGCCATGGGCAAGATGGCGGCGATCACCGCCCAGGTGGCGAGAATGGTGGGGTTGCCGACCTCGGTCACCGCGTCCACAGCAATGTCCCTGAGTTCGGTCAGCCGGCTGGCGCTTAAGTGCAGATGGCGGACGATGTTCTCAACCACCACGATGGCGTCGTCCACCAGGATGCCGATCGAAAAGATCAGGGCAAAGAGGGTGATCCGGTTGAGGGTGTAGCCGTAGAGATAGAAGAGCAGCAGGGTGAGCGCCAGGGTGGACGGGATGGCCAACAGGACAATGAGCGACTCCCGCCAACCCAGAAAAAGGAGGATCAGCAGGGCCACCCCGAACACCGCAGTACCCATGTGGAGCAGCAGTTCGTTCGACTTTTCGGCGGCGGTCGCGCCATAATCGCGGGTGATGGTCATCTCTACCCCGGTCGGGATGAGTGTGCCTTTTAAGCTTTCCACCTTGCGCAGGACCGTCTCGACCACCTGGACCGCGTTGGCACCGGGCCGTTTGGCCACCGACAGGGTCACCGCCGCCTCGGGGTTCCCGTCTTGGTTGCCAAAGAAAACATACGATTTCGGCTCCTCCGGACCGTCAATCACTGTGGCCACCTCGCCGAGGTAGACCGGCACCCTGTCCTGCACGCCGACCACGATTCGTTCGACCTCCGCGGCCGACTGGAGGAACAGGCCGGTCTGGACCAGGACCTCTCCATTGCCGGCGCGCAGGGAGCCTGCGTGCGATTGGCTGTTGGCCTGCCGCAGGCGGTTTGAGAGGTCCGCTGGGTTCAGGTTGCGGGAGGCCAGCAACAACGGGTCGAACTGGACCCGCAACTGCCTCCGGCTGCCGCCTATCAGTTTGGTTTCGGCCACTTCGAAGATCGATTTGATCTGGTCATCCACCTCGGCGGCCAGGCGGCGGAGGGTGAAGTGGTCTGTGGTGGCCGAGTGGAAGGTCAAGGCCAGGATCGGAACATCGTCGATGGAGTGCGGCTTGATCAAGGGCAGCGACACCCCGGGCGGAATCCGGTCGAAGTTGGTCTGTAGTTTCTGGTTCAGGCTGACGATCGCCTGGTCGAAATCCTCGCCCACATAGAAGCGGGCGGTCAGCAGACATTGGCCGGGCATGGAGGTTGAGTAGATGTATTCGATGCCGGCAAGCTCGTAGAGCAGCTTTTCCATGGGAATGGCCAGCCGTTGCTCGACCTCCTTGGCTCCCGCACCGGGCATGGTCACCATGACGTCGATCATCGGCACCTTGATCTGCGGTTCTTCCTCGCGGGGCAGCAGGGTCAGGGCCAGCAGGCCGAGGAGCAGAGAGGCGATCAGGCCGATCGGGGTCAGTTTCGACCCGACAAAGGCCGCGGCCAGCCGTCCGGCAAAGTCTGGTCCGGCCGGATTTTGCTCCCGGTTCATGGCCGGACCCGGAGCGGCTGCCCGTCTTTCAGCAGCCGGTTGTTGTGGGTGGCCACGGTTTCGTCGCCATCGAGGCCGGAGAGAATTTCGATCATCCCATGGCGGCGGCTGCCGGTCCGCACCAGGCGCAGGCTGGCGCGGTTGTCGGCGACCACGAAAACCCGGTCCAACTGTCCGCTCGGGACCACGGCGCTCTCCGGGACCAGCAGGGTGCGGGTGCTGGGGCCGGCAATCAGCAGGCGGGCGAACTGTCCGGGCCGCAAGGCAGGGTCAGGCGGCAGGTTGAGCACTACCTGCGCGGTGCGCGATTGCGGGTCAACAGCGGGTGCGAACTCGGACACCGTGGCCTGGACCGTCACCCCGGCTGTCTCCACCCGAACCGTGAGCGCCTCCCCCGGAGATATCCTGGGGATCAGGCTCTCTGGCACCTCGGCCCGTACCTGCAGGGTTCGCAGGCTTTCCACCTGGAGCAGTACGGTTCCCGGAGTGGCGAGATCGCCGACATGGGCGTTTTTCCTGGTCACCACCCCGGCGAAGGGAGCGGTGATGGTGGTATAGCCCAGCATGGCCTTGGCCTCCTGGTAACCGGCCTGGGCCACGGCCACCTGGTCGGTCAAGGACTTGACCGTCTCCGGGGTGGAGGCGTGTTGGGCCAGCAGGTTCTGTTCCCGCGTAAGGTTGCGCCGGACCTGGGCCAACAGGGCCTCGGCCTGGTTCAGCCGGGCGGTGATTTCCCCGGCATCGATGGCCACCAGCAGGTCACCCGCCTGCACGGTGGCACCGAGGAGGACAGGGATCTCGGTGATCATCCCGGTGAGCTTGGCGGCAATGGCAGCCCGCTCGGCGGCTTGCACGGTGCCGGGCAGCTCGACGAAGCAGGGGATATCCTGCTTGCTTACCCGCGCCACCATGACCTCAACCGGCTGGCCGGGTTCTCCGGCACCTGGAGCCGGGGCGCCAACTGCAAGCGCCCATGTGCTCAGCAGCAGAAAAACAAGGAAAAAAGGTGCCGTGCGACCTTTTGCCATAATCAGTTCCTCTGGGAAAATTGGCCAAGACCGGCGGTTCGGCGCAGGTCGGCGATGGCGATTTTGCGGGCCGATGTGGCCAGGCTGTGGCTCAGGCGGGCCTCGGTCAGACGATTTTCGGTGTCGATTAATTCCGAGACGAGCAGCGTGCCCGCCTTGAACCGCAGGCGGGCCAGCCTGGCGCTCTCCGCCGCCGTCTCCACCATCTTGCCGGTCACCTTGAGCCGTTCCTCTTCCAGCCGCATGGCCAGCACCGCCTGTTCCATCTCCAGGTTGCAGGCCAGTTCGATCTTGCGCTCCTCCTCCCTGGCCATCCGCAGATGGGCCGCTGCCCGCTCGGTGGTGGCCGCGGTTTGGCCGCCGTTGAACAGGGTGTACTGCATCCTGACCCCGGTGACCCAGGAGTTGCCGGAGCCGCCCGTCAGCTCCGTGCCCTTGTCGGCCTGATAGCTGCCGAAGATGTCGGCCGTCGGCCAGTTGCCTGATTCCGCCTGTTTGATCCGGGCTGCCAGCGCTTTGATCGTGGCGGCCATGGCTGCCAGTTCCGGACGATTGCGGAAGGAGGGTTGCGCCGGGATTTCTTGTTCCTGATAACCGGTCGGATCAATGGCCGCCTCTTCCTCCCCGGTGCGGCCCAGCAGGTGCAGAAAGCCGCGTTGCGCCAGGTGGAGGCCGTGTTCGGCCTGGACCAACAGCTCCGCGCTCCGGGCCTGCTGGACCTCAAGGTTAAGCATGTCCTCCTTAAGCAGCTCTCCTTGCTCGAAGCGGGCCCGGGCAACGGCCAGCGAGGCATCGATGGCCTGCTGGGCCGATTGCCTGGCCTTGACCGACTCCTCTGCCTGGATAATGGTGCAGAAGGCCCGCACCACCTCGAATTCGAGCCGGTTACGGACGGCCGCCTGATCAAACCCCGCCAAGCGGCCCTGCTCTCCGGCCGCTTCCAGGGCCGCTTGATCATGGCCGCCGTTGTACACCCGGTATTGAACCATGGTTTTGGCTTGCAGGTTGTCGGTGGTACCGGGGTTGTTGAAATCGATCGAGTTGGTGAACATGGACTGGTTGAGGATGTTGCCGAAGGAATACATGGGGTTGTTGGTTCGGCTGTATTCAGTGACCACTGAGATTTGGGGGTAAAAGGCTGCCTTGGCCAGTTTGATCTCGGCATCGGCCGCCCTGATCCGTTCCAGGGCAGTGGCCAGATCGGGGTTGTGGTGCAGGGCGTAGCGAACGGCTTGTCGGACGGTCCAGGGCGGGGAGCCGATGTCGCCGTTGTCGGCGATTGATTTGCATGGTAGAAAAGAGAGCAGAGCCACACAAGAGATCACAAGGGGGCATGGGCAGCGCATGAGTATCAACCTGTGGTGGATGTCGATGAAAGGGCAACCTGGTTCGGCCCAGAGGAAAAACCATAGGTGCGCCCGGGCCGGAGGGCGGATATTTCTGCTTATGCAATCGTATTTATGGGAAAATAGGTTCTTCGCTTGAAAATTGCAATCATAATGCATGTCAAGCCTGGAGACGAAACCAATCTCGCCGCCAAGCGGCAGGAGAAATCAATGGACATGAAGCGGGTGATCAAAAAAATGTTGTTTTGCGGTGCTGCGGCCATGGTGACCCTCCCGGGTTTCGGTTTTGCTGAAGAATACGTCGCGCCCAAGGACCAGCAGGCCACTATCCAGCAAGAGGCGTCTGCTCCTCAGCAAGAGGGCGCGCCTCAGCGGGAAAGCAAATGGAGCGAGGCGGGCAGGGAGGTTAAGCAGGCAACCGGGTCGGTGGTGGAAGCCACCAAAGAAACCACGGGAGCGGCTTGGGAGACCGTGAAAAACGAATCCTCTTCCGCCTGGGAAAAGACCAAGAGCGGTTCCCGCGAGCTGTACGATACCGTGGGGGATAAATCCAAGGAAGCCTGGCATGCGACCAAGGAAGAATCGAAGAGTATATGGGAGCGGGGGAAATCGCTGGTCCACGAGGCAACTGCCCCGAATCCGCCCGTAGCGCCACCCGCCGGGGCCGCTCCGCCGGCAACGCCGCCGGCCGGCCAATAGAGGCGGAGGCGGTTTTCTTTTCAAGATGTCTTTGGTCGAGCCCGGCCGGCGGTTTCGCTGAAGTTGCCGGCCGGGCTACAGGGCGAACGACTCGTGCAGGTGGGGTATGGCGACTGTGGTGGACGTGAGCTGGCCCGCCAGGGTCTGCATGGCCATTTCCTCGCCATGGACCAGGAAGGTGCGCTCCGGCGAGCCGGTCTGGGCGTGCCACTTGAGCAACTCCCGCTGGTCGGCATGGGCGGAAAAACCGCCGATGGTGTGGATTTCAGCGTTCACCTCGACATCTTCATGCAGGACCCTGACCACTTCAGCCCCCTCAATGATTTGCCGGGCCAGGGTGCCTCCGGCCGCATAGCCGACAAAGACCACCGAGGCCTCGCGCCGCCAGAGGTTGTGGCGGAGGTGATGGCGGATGCGGCCGCCGGTGCACATGCCTGATCCCGCGATGATGACCGCGCCCCGGATCTGTTTGAGCGCCATGGATTCGGAGGCGTCGCGCACGATTTCCAGACCGGGAAATTCGAAGGGATCGCGGCCCGCGGCCACGACCTCCCACGTCTCCTCGTCAAAGCATTCGCGGTGGCGACGGAAGATCTGAGTGGCGGATATAGCCATGGGCGAATCGAGATAGACCCGAAGATGGTTCGACAGCCGCCCCAATTCGAGACCTTCCCGCAGATAGTACAGAAGCTCCTGGGTCCGCTCCAGGGCAAAGCTGGGGACAAGCACATTGCCGCCCCTGGCAATGGTGGTGTTGATGGCCTGGTAAAACTCCTCGATGGAGGGGGCCAGATTTTTGTGCAGCCGATCGCCGTAGGTCGACTCCATGACCACGGTGTCGGCATGGGGAGGCCGGGCCGGGTCGGGGAGGATGGCCCGACCGTCGCAGCCGAGGTCGCCGGAAAACAGAACCCGGTGTTGATGTCCCCCTTCCTCCAGCTCCACCAGGATGCAGGCTGAGCCGAGAATGTGGCCGGCATCGTAAAAGGTGACGCGGATGCCGGGACAGAGTTCGTAGGCCTGGGCGAAGGAAGCGATATCGGCAAAGGCGGCGAGACTGTTGAGGGCGTCCAGGGTGTCGTAGAGCGGTTCGGCCGCCTCCCCCCGGTTACTACTCCGCTTGCTCGCCTTGTAATTGCGGTAGCGCGCCTCTTCCTCCTGAATCCTCGCCGAATCGAGCAGAACCAGGCGGGCAAGCTCGCGGGTGGCAGCAGTGGTCAGAATCGTGCCCTTGAACCCGAGCCGGCTCAAAAGCGGAATGCGCCCGCAATGGTCGAGATGGCCATGGGTGAGCAGGAGATAGTCGACCGAAGCCGGATCAAAACCGAAATCATGACGATTTTCCTCGTCCATTTCCCGGTTGCCTTGATACAGACCGCAGTCAATCAGGATTCGTTTGCCGCGGCACTCGATCAGGTGGCAGGAGCCGGTGACGTTGCGGGCGGCTCCGTGAAAGGCGATACGCATGCAAGCTTCCTTTGTCGTTGGGGTATTGGCGGGTTGCCGGTTGGGCAAGATGACCGCTCATACCGTTTCAGATTTTTGCTGCAAAAAAATATATCCGGTTTTTCGTTAAAATTCCATTTGGTGCCAACAGGGCAGGCTGCGGTGGCAAGAGAAAAAGGCATCAGAATCGGCCCAACTCTGCGGGGCCGAAGGGCAGCCAGTTAAAAAGGTAGCGCTCCAGGGTGAGACATTTGTCGAAGTTTTCCCGGATGAGCGCCTGCCGTTCGGGGTTGTTTTTACTGTAATGGTCGAGGATGTACTCCAGCCGCAGATCGAGATGGACCACTATGTTATGGAGCACCCGTTTGTCGGCGTAGTAGACGAGTTCCAGGGCGTTGAAGCAGCCTTGCTCGTAACGGGCGGGATTAAAATCCCTCAGGCGCACATGCTGCTCGACAATGGCGGCGATTTCGGGATAGCCGTGGCGCCGGCAGAGGTCAGCCCCGGCCTTGGCATGGTCACAGGCCCCGTTGAGACAGGGGGTCTTGGCGATGTCGTGGAGCAGGGCGCCGCTGATGACCAGGTCCCGGTCGGCCTGAGGGCGGTCCGGGGCCACGGCGACAAGACCTTGTTGGAGTTGTTCCGCCAGGCGGGCAACCACCAGCGAGTGGTGGCGGATATTAGGCAGCATCCCGTATTGCTCCATCAAATCAATGCATTGGGCAAGCGTTGGGATGGCGGGGCCGGATTGATCCATGGCAATACTTCCCGACGGGCTGCTTATGGTTTGCCGCTGAACCGGTGGACGGCATCCACCGCGATCCGCACCTGTGCCGGGGGCGTCTCCGGCAGGATACCGTGGCCGAGATTGAAAATGTAGCCGCGGGCATCGCGGGCCTCGAGCAGCATGGTCCTGATCCGTTCTTCCAGCCGCTTCTGGGGAAGAAAAAGGGCCAGGGGATCAATGTTGCCCTGCACTCCATGTTGGCCGGCGCGGGCCACGGCCTCGCCGATCGGCAACCGCCAGTCAAAACCTAAGACATCCGCTCCCACGGTGGTGGTCAGTTTGGTCAGGGTGGCACCGTTGTTGGCGAAATAGATGATCGGCACATCGGTCACCGGTCGAAGATCGGAAATGATCGAACGGACATAGGGTAGGGCGAATTCCTCGTAATCGCAGGGGGCGAGTACCCCGACCCAGGAATCGAACAGCTGCAGGGCCTGGGCGCCCGCCCGGGCCTGGGCCTGGAGATAGGCGCTGGTGCAGGCGGTGATCTTGGCCATCAGGTTGTGGTACAGTTGGGGGGTTTGGTACATCATTTTCTTGGTGTTGAGGAACACCTTGGAGCTTCCGCCCTCGATCAGATAGGTGGCCAGGGTGAAAGGCGCGCCGGCAAAGCCAATAAGCGGCACCTCCAGGCGGCTGCGGAGCAGGCGGATCGTCTCCAGCACGAAGGGCAGCGATTCCTCCGGCACTGGCACCACCAGGTCATCGACCGCCTGCTGGCTGCGGACCGGGCGGGCGAAGATGGGGCCCTTGCCCTCGTGAAATTCGAGATCAAGCCCCATGGCCTCCATCGGGATCAGGATGTCGGAAAAGAGGATGGCGGCGTCAAACCCAAAGATATCGATCGGCTGGAGGGTGACTTCGGCGGCAAGTTCCGGGGTCTTGCACAGTTCAAGAAAGCTCACCTGGCCGCGGATTTTCTGATATTCGGGGAGGTATCTGCCGGCTTGGCGCATGAACCAGACCGGGGTGTAGGCCGTATGTTCGCCTCGACAGGCATGAAGAAAGGTCTCGTTCATGGTGCGTGTGTTGGTTGGAGGTTACTCATGGGTGCGTA
>WRKE01000253.1 GCA_009778235.1 Pseudomonadota bacterium | reverse complement strand
GCTGGCCGCCTCGGACCTGCCATCGGCCAGAGCCGATGAGGTGTATTTGTACACCCTGATGAACAAACGGGCCCGGACTATGGATGGCCGAGAACTCGGCGTGATCACGGCACTGCTCGGCGGCGGGCAGGAGCGGCTGGTTATCCGGGACGGTGATGGTGAATATCTGGTGCCTGCGGTGCGGGCATTTATCGCCTCGGTCGGCGACACCGAGGTGGTGTTGGATCTGCCGCCCGGTTTGCTTGAGATGAACCGCTGAGGCGTTGGGCAAGCTGTGCTCTTTTCGGTCCTGACAATTTTTCCTGATTTTTTCTTCTCGCCGCTGCGGGAAGGGATTGTGCGCAAGGCCCAGGATGAAGGTAAGATCGAGATCAGCCTGCATAATATCCGGGACCATGCCTTAGATAAGCATCACATGACCGATGACCGGCCCTTTGGTGGCGGCGAGGGCATGGTGATGAAGCCGGAACCGCTGGCCGCCTGCCTCCGGGCCGCTGTTCGGCCCGAGTGCTCCCGCCGGGTGATCCTGTTGTCGCCCAAAGGGGAACGGTTTGACCAGGCCGGGGCTGCGCGGTTGGCCGGGTATGATCAACTGCTGCTGATCTGCGGTCGTTACGAGGGCGTGGACGAGCGCTTTCGCAGCCTGTACGTCGAGGAAGAGCTGTCGATCGGAGATTATATCTTAAGCGGCGGCGAGCTGGCCGCCCTGGTGGTGATCGATGCGGTCAGCCGCCTGCTGCCGGGGGTGCTCGGTTGCAGCGACTCGGCCACCAACGACAGCTTCAGCCGTGGGTTGCTCAAACATGCGCAGTACACCCGGCCGCAGGTATTTGAAGAGATGGGGGTGCCGGAGGTATTGCTCTCCGGTGACCATGCCGCCATTGATCGCTACCGGCTGATCGAATCGGTGCGGTTGACCTTGGAACGGCGTCCCGAGCTGCTGGCTGGGGCGCGATTTACGCCGCAGGAAGAGAAAATATTGCGGCGCGCCGGGCTTTATGGACGGATTGAGGCCATGGAGCGGGCGCAACAGGCGGGTAATGATGCGGGTTGACGTGGCGCTGGTGCATTATCCGGTGGTCAACCGCCATGGCGAGACCATCGGTTCGGCGGTGACCAACCTTGATCTGCACGACATCGCCCGGGCTGGTAAGACCTACGGGGTCGGGACCTACTGGGTGATTACCCCGTTTCAGGAACAGAGGGAACTGGCCGGGCAGATTGTCGGCCATTGGACCCAGGGTTACGGCGGCAGCGTCAATCCTGACCGGAGCGACGCCCTGGCGCTGGTCACCGTTTGCGCCAGTTATGCCGAGGCCCTGGCCGGAGCCAAAGAAAAATTTGGAGAGCGGCCTTTGGTGCTCGCCACCTGCGCCAAGGAGCAGGCCAATACCTTGGAATATGCCGAAGTGCGCGATAAGATTCGCCGGGGAACACCGGTGCTTCTGCTCTTCGGTACCGCCTGGGGTCTGAGCCCCGAGCTGCTGGCTGCGGTGGATGGCGTGTTGCCGCCGTTGCGCGGCAGCACCGGGTTCAACCACCTGTCGGTGCGGTCGGCGGCGGCGATCATTCTTGATCGGCTGCTCGGCGACCACACCACGACCATGATGCAGACGTTGTGATGCGCACCGTAAGGTGCGGCGCGATAGAGGAATAAGCAGGATAAGGATGTGTGGAGGCATCCTTCGGCGGACGCAACAAGACGTCTGACCGAAAACCAATGAATATGGCGATGAATCTGTTGGACAAGATCGATCTGGAGCAAATGCGTTTCGATATTCCCGAGTTCCGTCCCGGCGATACCGTCAAGGTGCACATCCGGATCATCGAAGGCAACAAAGAGCGGGTTCAGGTGTTCCAGGGTGTGGTGATCAGACGCAAACGGGGAGCCATGAACGCCACCTTCACGGTCCGGAAAATATCCCATGGCGTTGGGGTGGAGAAAACTTTTGCTCTGCACTCGCCGCGGATCGAAAAGATCGAATTGGTGACCGCCGGCCGGGTACGCCGCTCCCGTCTCTACTATCTGCGCGAGCGTCGCGGCAAGGCCGCCCGTATCCGCGAGCGGGGTATCATCTGAAAGGTGTTTTCCTGCTGCTCCGGGTAACCCGGCAGGCGGGATGCAACGATCAAGTCGGAATGAGTGGTGGTAACAGTGGTGGCAGCCAGCCAGGCTGCCACCACTGTTTTTCTGGCCGGATTGAACACGCGCTTTTGTATTTTTATCTTGCTCCAACCAGGCGGCAATGCATGGCAAGTGCGGCATGAACCCATGCGTTTCTCTTCTTCTTCCCGACGTGTCTTTCCAGCAGGGCGACACCTTTTCCGTTGAGCGCCAATTTTATGGCCACGGAGCCAGTCTGGTCGCCGGCCTCGACGAAGCCGGCCGCGGGCCGCTGGCCGGGCCAGTCGTTGCCGCCTGCGCGATTCTGCCCAAGGATTGCGACTATCAACCCTTCCGCGATTCCAAACAGCTCACCGCCCCGCAGCGCGAGCAACTGTTCGCCCTGCTGCAAGAAAATGGCGCCCTGGTCGGGATCGGCATGGCCGATCCCCGGGAAATAGAGGCCATCAATATCCTGCAGGCCTCCCTGCTGGCGATGCAACGGGCGCTGGCGGAATGCGTCGCCAACAACCACGGCCGGATGCCGGATGTGCTTTTGGTTGACGGCAGACATCGGGCGCCGGTGACGATTCAGCAACTGACCCTGATCAAGGGCGAGTCGAAAAGTGCCTCCATCGCCGCGGCCTCGATCATCGCCAAGGTGACCCGCGACCGGTTGATGGCCGAGGCCCACCGCTGCTATCCCCAGTATGGTTTCGATCGTCACCAGGGATATCCTACCAAGGCGCACCGGCAGGCGATCGCCATGCACGGTCCTTGCCCGCTGCACCGCCGCACCTTCCGGGGTGTGGTCGAGTTTTTACCTGAGTCTGATCCGCCGCCGGCTTTGCCGAGCCTGTGGTGACGATGTGATTGGAGAGAACGGTGTTGTTGCGCAAGAAAAAAGCGACCCGGCTCACCGGCTGTTTCGGCGAAGCCCTGGCAGTCGAATTTTTGACCAGGCGGCGGTATGCGATCGTTGAGGTCAATTACCGCAAACCCTATGGCGAGGTCGACATCATCGCCCGGGATGGCGACATCCTGGTCTTCGTTGAGGTCAAGACCCGCAAATCCTCGGGTTTCGGCACCCCGTTCGAGGCGGTGGACAGCCGCAAGCAGCGGCAGATTTCCCGGATTGCCCAAGAATACCTGCAAAGCCACGGCTTGCTTGAGACGTCCGCCCGGTTCGACGTGATCGCGATCCGCTTGGATGGCGACCAGCCCGCGGTTATTGATCATATCAAAAACGCCTTTGATTGCGTGTTGTAGGAGAGAGCATGAGCACCGCAGCGAGGGAAGATCTGGCCCCGGTGGCGATCACCATGGGCTGCCCGGCCGGGATTGGCCCGGAGATCATCTGCCGTTTGTTTGGCCGCGAGGATTTTTTTTATTTGATCCCGGGACGGGCCGTGGTGGTGGGGGATATCGCGGTGCTGCGCCAGGCGGCGGCTAAGCTCGGCATGGGGCTGCCCATTGGAAAGTGGCAGCCCGGCCAGCCGGTCAACAGTGGCCGTATTCCGGTCCTTCAGGTCGGCCCGCCCCGGAGCGAGCCGGTCCACTGGGGCCAGCCCGACGCGGCCTGCGGCCTGGTCATGGGGCGGTGCATCGAAGAAGCGGTCAAGCTGGTCAGCGCGCACGCGTGCAGTGCCATCGTCACCTGTCCAATCAGCAAAAAAAGCCTGCAGGCCGCGGGATATCCCTACCCGGGGCACACGGAAATGCTGGCCGCCCTCACCGGCAGTCCGCGGGTGCGGATGATGATGGCCGGACCGCGGCTCAAGGTGATCCTGGTCACTATCCATGTGGCCCTGCGCCAGGTGCCTGAACTGCTGAGCGTGGCGGAAATCGCCGACTGCATCGATATGACCCGGACCGCCTTGCAGCGCGACTTTGGTCTTGCCGCGCCCAGGATAGCGGTGGCGGGTTTGAACCCCCATGGCGGCGAGAACGGGTTGTTCGGTGATGAGGAAGAGCGGATCATCAAGCCGGCGCTGGCACCTTTTGCCGCCGATCAAGTGAGCGGTCCCTGGCCGCCGGACACCATCTTTCACCAGGCCGCCGAAGGTCAATACGACGCGGTGATCGCCATGTATCACGACCAGGGATTGATCCCCTTCAAACTCCTCCATTTCCAGGACGGGGTCAACGTCACCCTCGGCCTGCCGCTGGTCCGCACCTCGGTCGACCACGGCACCGCCTACGACATCGCCGGGAAAAACCTGGCCGACCCGTCCAGCCTGGCCGCAGCCCTGGACATGGCGCAAACCATAGTCGCCAACCGGCGCCGGGGAGGTGGTCCATGCAGTCCGGCTTGCTGATCGCCTTCGAAGGGATCGACGGTACCGGCAAGTCCACCCACTTGTCGCTGCTTGCCGCCTTCCTGCGCGGACAGGGAAGGAAGGTGGTCGAGACCAGGGAGCCGACCGACGGCCCCCATGGGCAGCGGATTCGCGCCCTGTTCCGGAACCGGAAGCAGGTCTCGCCGGAGCAGGAGCTGGAACTGTTCCTGCTCGACCGCCGCCAGCACGTCGCCGAATGTATTCATCCGGCCTTGGCCCAGGGAGCGATCGTGCTCACCGACCGGTATTATTTTTCCACCGCAGCCTACCAAGGGGCGGCAGGGTGCGATCCGGCCCAGGTGTTTGCCCGTCATGATTTCGCGCCCGAGCCGGATCTGGTCCTTCTGCTTACCCTGCCGGTGGCAGAGGGTGTCCTGCGTATCCGCACTCAGCGCGGCGAAACCCCCAACGATTTCGAGCAACAGGAGCAGTTGGAAAAAGTGGCCGCGCTCTTTGCATCCTTCCCCCACAGTTGTATAGTGCGCATCTCTGCCGCTCGGTCGTTGGCGGAGGTGCAATCCTCCATCCGCGCGGCGGTCCAGAAACTGCTCGTGCGCAAAGGTGTGTAATGTTCCGGTTCATGCTCGGTTTTCGTTTTCGGTTGCTTCTGGTTTTGGCTGGCGCGGTCCTGCTGGCCGGCGGCTGCCAGCCCAAGGCCGAAACCGCTGCCTTGCAGACGGCGCCACCAGCCGCTGGCAAGGCCGATCACGCCTGTTCCTATGCCTATTTTCTTTGGGGCCGCCATGCTGAACTGCTGCTCCGTTTCGAAGAAGCCCTGGAGTTTTATCAGAAGGCCCTGATTTGCGACGATCAGGCGGCTTACATCAGCGAAAAGGTGCCGATCCTGCTCCTGCGGCTGGAGCGGACCGACGAGGCCGCGATCTGGCTGCACAATTACCTGCAAACCCACCCGGATCGGACCGGGATGCGGATGCTCTATGCCAAGGTGTTGCTCAAGGAGAAGAGAAACACCGAGGCCATGGAACAGTACCAGTTGATCAGCGAACAGCACCCCGACGATCCAACCACCCTGATGCTGCTGGCCGAAATGTACCTGGGCGCCGATCAGGCGGCCAAGGCCAGACCGCTGCTTTTACGGGTGCTGGCCCAGGATCCGGCTTCCTATCCGGGGCATATCCTCATGGCCCGGATATGTCAGGTGCAGCACCTGGTCGACGAGGCGGTGGCCCATTACCAGCAGGCCCTGGAGCGGAACTGGTCCAGCGAATTGAGCCTTGAACTGGCTGAACTCTACATTAAAAACGAGCGATACGACGAGGCCGCCTCCCTGCTTGAGGGCGTGGTCGAACGTGACGAGCAGAACGAGGCCGCCCAGGTGGCCCTGATTCATGTCTATCTGCTGCAGAAGAAGGTCAACCAGGCCCTGGCCGGGCTGAATCAGCTGAAAACCTATACCGAACAACCCCAGCGAGTCGACCTGACCATTGCCCGCTTGTACACCAAGCAGGGCCATTATGATAAGGCTGCGGCCATTCTCGAGAAGATTCTGCAAAAAGAGAACTTGGCCGAGGTCCGTTACTTCCTCGCCGTACTCCTGGTCCAGCAACAGAAGTACAGCCGGGCGTTGAAGCAGTTGCGTTTGGTTGACCAGGGTGCCGCCGAATACCAGGATGGCCTGCTCTTGCAGGTGCGGATCCTCAGGGAACAGGGCAAGGTGGAAGAGGCCCGCCAGCTTTTGGAAAGCTATTTGGACACCGGCAAACAGAGCACGGCCGAGATGTATATGATGCTCTCCGGTCTCTATCAAATCGAAGGCCGTGATGACATCGCCAAAAAGGTGTTACTGCTCGGACTCAAATATTTTCCCAACGACGAAAATCTGCTCTACGGGTACGGCCTGCTGCTGGAAGACAACGGCGAGCACAGCGCGGCGCTGGCTGTCATGCAGAAGATCATCACCATCAAGCCCGACAACGCCGCGGCCCTGAATTTTGTCGGGTTTAGTTGGGCTGACAAGAAAATCAACCTTGACCAGGCCCTGGAGTACATCCAGCGGGCCATTGAGCTTAAACCGGATGACGGCTATATCCGCGACAGCCTGGGCTGGGTCTACTATCGGCTGGGCAAGCTCGATCAGGCGATCAAGGAGCTGGAGGCAGCGGTCCGGTTGTCTCCCGAGGATGCCGCCATTCTGGAACATTTAGGCGATGTCTATCTGGAGAAGGAGCGGATGCGTGATGCCTTGCAGACGTACAAGAAGGCGGTGAAATCCGCCACCGAGGCCAAGGACAAAAATCGGATTCGCGAAAAGATCCGCATCCTGGACAAGCAGGGCGTCCGCTGATGGCAGGCGTTCGGTGGTTGCGCCTGATATTGCTGACCGTCTGCTGCCTGGCAATGCTCGCGGGGTGTGCCGGCAAACAGCCGCAGACCGTGCCGCTGGCGCAGGTCGAGGAGCGGGTGGCCAAGGTGTTGTGGACGGATTTTCTCGGCGCAAGGCGGCCGCAGGCCCTTGATGCCGATGTCCGCCTGCTATGGGAGGTGCTGGGCAGCAAGGGTGGGGTGGGGGCCTCGCTGCTGGTGCAGCGGCCAGCCCTGTTCCGGGTCACGGTGAACGATCCCCTGGGGCGGACGCTCATCCTGGCGGTTGCCGATGCCTCTGCCTTTACCATGGTCGACAATCGGAGCGGCCATATCTATCAGGGGCCGGTTCAGTCCCATTTCTGGCGGACCTATGTGCCGGAGGCGGTGATGCCGGAGGATCTGCTCCCCCTGCTGGGCGGTTTCCTGGCCAAGGAGCAAGGGGGTGCGGCCGCGCCATCCCAGGACAAGGAAGGCCGGGGAATCTGGTATCAATGGCGTGACGAGAAGCGGCAGGAACACTATGTCCTGCTGGAGCGAGAGAGCGGCACCATGCTGCAGCACCTGCTGTTCGATGACCGGGGAGATCAGGCGTTGGCGGTGCAGTATGCCGATTACCGAACGGAAAAAAATTCCGATTTTCCCTGGCCGTTCCGCCTGCGCATCAGCGGTCAGGCCATAACCGGCACCCTGACCGTTCACATTGAGCGGATTTTTTCCTTTTTATCCCAGGAGGCGGCCGCCTTTCAGGTGGTGCCGCCTCCCCATTTCACCGTGGAGCGCGTTGACTAAAAGCGCTATCTCTTCACTGTGTTGACAATGAGAACAAAAAGATTGTCCTCCTTGAAGAACACCTGCTGCAAATCGTAGCTGCGGTTGGGCTCCAAATCGATCACCACCCGAACCTTCTCCGGCTTCTTGGTGGCTGTGGTGCGGATCGCCTTGATGAATTTGCCGCTGGTCGTGACCGTGCCCTTGTTGGCCTGGAGCAGCTTGGTGTTGTTGAAGTCGCAGATGACCCTGGGAATGCCTTCTTCGACTCCGTGGATGGCCGGGGGATGAAAACCGTTGAGTTTGAAGAGGATCATTTCACCCTTGGGTGAAGAATCGTCGAATTTGACATATTCAATCTGCGGTTTGTCGGTTGTCTTGGCCAGGAGGGCGGGTTTGTCTGTGGCCTCTGATTTGCCGGCCTCAGGAGCGGCGTCTTCCGCCTTTTTTTCTGCGGTCGCAGCGGCGGGCGCTGCCGCTTCAGGTCGGGATGGGGTTGCTTGGGTCTGGGCCGCCTTGGCCTTTTTTTCTTTCTTGCTGTCGGGCGCGGGCTGGGGCACGGTTTGCTTGACTAGCTTTTCCTGCTTTTTTTCAGGTTCTTCGGGCTTGGCAGTGGCGGCGGCAAGGTCCTGGGAAGGGGCCGCAGGCGACACGGTCGCGGTCTCGGGTGGCGGTACGGCCCCGCGGTCTGCACTCTCGGCCATCGAAGGCTTCATTGCCGCGGTCTCCGGCGGTGCGGCCACCTTTTCTTGCTTGATGATTTCTTCGGCCCCGATGGGGGTAAACGGAGTTTTGGATACCGCTTCAGCCGTACCCGGCATCGGCTGCTTGGGCGCGTCGGTTGCGGTTTGATCGGTCGGTGGCGATGCGGCTTGGGTTGTTGGCGGCGCTGGCTCCGGGGTTATTGGCTGCTCAGCCGGTGGTTGCGGTTGGCCGGATGCGCTCTCAAGCGGTTTTCCGTCCCCGGTGGGAGCCGGCGTGGCCCCTTTGGCCAGTTTCGGTTCGGCGGCCTTGTCCCGTTGCTGCGGCAAGGCGGCCTTGCCCGGGCCGGTGAACTGGACCACCAGGGTCTGGTTATTCTCGTCGAATTTCTGGGTGTAGTTCAAGCCCTTGAAGGTGGTGAGATCAAAGACAATACGGGTCTTGGCCTGATCGCCCTCATGCCGGGCCACCCGCACTCGCTTGACGATCGAGCCGGTGGCGGTGGTGATGCCTTTGATATCCCTGCCGTAGGTCATACCGTCGAAATCAAAGACCAGTCTCGGGTTTTCGTCTTTCAAAGTGAAGACTTTTGGGCTATAGGAGCCGTTAAGTTGCAGAATCACCTGTTCACTGGTGGGCGAGAGGGTGGTGTGGGTAAGTTTCTGCAGTCGCGGGGCCTCTGGCATATCCTCGGCACTGGCGACCGTGCAGGCCAGCAACAGGGCGAACAGGGAACGCATGGCAAGGGCAACGAATGATTTCTTCATTTTTCTGTCCACTGGATGTTGAGTGAATGTTGAGAGGCGATTTTTTGAAAAACCTTATTATGTTAAGCAAAAATCGCGCCGGTCTTCATCGGCGGCCGGGTGTCCCGCCGCCGGCGGATTTACTGTGGGGAAGCTGAAGCCGCCCCCCTTCTTCCGTTAGCAAATAGAACCAATTTTTGATCGTCTCGCTTTTTTTATTCCTTTTTTCTCCATGTGTCCTTATCTGTCATGCCTTTTCACTGTTCCCTGAATCTTGACCGGATTCTTCCCCTGGTGCGTAAGCCGGGTCAATATGTTGGCGGCGAACTCCATGC
>WRKE01000252.1 GCA_009778235.1 Pseudomonadota bacterium | reverse complement strand
GGGAGAAGTATGAAGAAATTGATTTTCGCGCTGATGGTCTTGTTCTTTGCCACCCAAGCCCATGCCGTGGCTGTGACGGATGTGACGTTCAACGGGAATAACGCCGACGATTACTATCAGATTCCTGGCAACAACGACCCGTTCCCCAATGCTTTGGTGGTGCCCGGCTGGGGCGATGCCTTCACCGCCGTCGTCAAGGCCAATGGAGGGGGTAGTGGCACCGGTTCGATCGGTGGGGTGACCTTTGCCCTGAACGCTGCCGCTGGCAAGAATGGAACCTGGACACTCTCCTGGTCGGGTACCGACCTGCCCGCGACCATCGACTTCGCGGTGGTGCTCACGGGTGGTTCTCTCAGCTATGTTGCCTATTTCTTTGATGACGTGCTGTTGACTGCTGATCCGACCACCGGCATCGGCACCTATACCGTTACCTTCTTTAACAACGGCGGCAACAACCCCGATCTGTCGCATATCAGCATCTATGCACGGGATCTGCAGCCCACCCCGCGGACCGGTGAGGTTCCTGAGCCCACCACCATGCTGCTGTTCGGCACCGGCCTGATCGGCCTGGCCGGCATCTCCCGGCGGAAGAGAAGCTGATCGCTGAATTTTTCGCTTGCGGTATTACAAAAAGGCAGGGCCCCTTGGCCCTGCCTTTTTTTGTTGCCTGCTTGATTTTGCGGGCGGCATCAGGTAGAGAGCTTGTGGCAGCGGGCCATAAAAAAAGCGGCCGCCGGGAGTCCCGGTGACCGCTTGGTTTGCTGGAGGCGACGAGCGGATTTGAACCGCTGAATAATGGTTTTGCAGACCACTGCCTTACCTCTTGGCTACGTCGCCTGAATGTGCGGCATTCATATACCATAGATTTTTTTTTTGACAAGGAGAAATCAAGCGCCATGGGAACCACGTTAACGGCCCTGATCCAGGATAACGAGGAAGGGTTGCAGGAGTTGCAGGAACGGATCGGCTACCAATTCCGCGACCTGCAACTGCTGCAACTCTCTCTCGTCCACAGTTCCTTTGCCTTTGAACGCCTGGACGACGGCCGGCACAACGAAACCCTGGAATTCCTGGGCGATGCGGTCCTCGATCTCACGGTCGGCTTCATCCTGTTCTCCCGTTTTCCCGAGATGCGGGAGGGCAAGCTGACCCGGATCCGCTCCGCCCTGGTCAACGAGGGCGGGCTGGCGGAAAGGGCGCGTGAGATCGGCTTGGGCGGGCCTCTCTTGTTGGGCAAGGGCGAGACCGCCGCCCATGGCAGTGACAAGCCATCGATTCTATCCTGCGCCTACGAGGCCTTGGTGGGGGCGGTTTTTCTCGACGGCGGCTACCAGGCGGCCCTGGCCTTTGTCCGCCAATTTTTCGAACCGCACATCGACCACCACCAGGAGCAGTTGGTCAGTGTCGATGCCAAGAGCGCCCTGCAGGAGCTGTTGCAGGAGCGGTTCAACGAAGGGCCGGAATATGTGCTGATCGGCGAGGAGGGGCCGGCCCACGCCCGGCTGTTCTCGATCACGGTGCGGTTTCAGGGCCAGGAGTTGGGCGCCGGCAGGGCTTCAAGTAAAAAGGAGGCGGAGCAGCAGGCCGCCCGGGAGGCCCTGATCGTCCTGCGGCGACAAAACGGATGAAGGGGCGCGGGCAGCGGTTGCCAGGGGGGCAAGGGCGCCCGCCATGTGTTCCGGTTGCCGGAGCGGCGCTGAACCCCAAACGCATCCAAGCGGCAAGATGGCGCTGGTAATCCCGATTTTCATTCCCCACCAGGGCTGTCCGCATCGCTGCCTGTTCTGCGACCAGCACCGCATCAGTGGACAGACCGCACCCGCTGCGTCCGGCCAGGAGATCGAGGCCACCATCTTGGCCTGGCTGACCCGGACCAGGCCGGAGCGGCGCGCCCGGGTCGAGGTGGCCTTTTACGGCGGCAGCTTCACCTGTCTGCCCCTGGCCCGGCAGGAGGAGTTGCTGGCCGCGGTGCATCCCTTCCGGCAACAGGGAGCGGTCCATGCCATCCGGCTTTCCACCCGGCCCGACGCCATCGATGATGAACGGCTCGACCTGCTGGTTCGGCACCGGGTCTCGACTGTCGAGTTGGGCGCGCAGTCCTGCGATGATTCGGTTTTGCGCTTATCCGGCCGCGGCCATGATGCCGCGGCCATCGCCACGGCCGCCCGTTTGATCCAAAAACAAAAAATATGTCTGGGTCTGCAACTGATGCTGGGGCTGCCCGGGGAAAATTTCCGTTCCCTCCGGCACACCGCGGCTACGGTGATCCGCCTGCGGCCGGATTTCGTCCGCATCTATCCGGCCCTGGTCCTGCGGGACAGCGGCCTGGCACGGCTGTATCGCCGGGGAGACTACCGTCCGCTCAGTCTGGGCCGGGCCCTGGCCTGGGCGGTCTATCTGAAAAAACGGTTTGACTGCGAGGGGATCGGGGTGGTACGGATGGGCTTGCAACCTTCGGTGGAGCTGGCCCAGGCCCTGGTGGCCGGACCCTATCACCCAGCCTTTGGCGAGTTGGTCATGGCCCGGTTGATGCTGACCCAGACCCGCCGCCTGCTGGCCGGGGTTCCGGTCGGTTGCCGGGCCGCCCTGGTGATCGCCGCCCGGGACCAATCGATTTTTCGCGGCCTGAAATCCGCCAATCTGCATCGGCTGCGCCAATTGGGACTGCTGGATCGCTTTGTCCTGCGAACCGACCCCGGTCAGCCGAGGCAGACGCTGCGGCTGGCGCCGGAAAACGCCATCGGCCGCGACGGCCAATGGCGCCATGCCCAAGAAAACCAGTGCGGGCCTTTGTCGGCCGGCCGTAATGCATTGGTCAACTCCACGAGTTCGGCCGCGACTGACAATTCCGCGAACAGCCATCCATGCTCAGTATCAACGACCTGAACCTGCAATACGGTGACAAACACCTGTTCCGCGAGGTCTCGGTCCAGATCCATTCCGGCGACCGGGTTGGCCTGGCCGGGGTCAACGGCGCGGGCAAATCGACCCTGCTGAAAATCATGCACGGTGAGCAGGATGTCGACCCTGGCATCGTCAACCGGGCCTCCTGGTTCACTGTGGCCTACCTGCCCCAGGAGATGAACATCAACCTCGGCGGCCGCACCCTCTTTGCCGAGGCGGAGTCGGCCTTTGACGAGGTCCTGGCCCAGCAGGAGGAGCTGGCGCGGGTGAGCGACGAGTTGGCCCTGATCG
The DNA here is from genome assembly GCA_009778235.1 of Pseudomonadota bacterium. GTDB lineage: Bacteria > Desulfobacterota > Desulfobulbia > Desulfobulbales > Desulfobulbaceae > Desulfobulbus. Next base: position 6,092 of record WRKE01000252.1, on the reverse strand, counting down.
ATGCCGATGATCCGGCCATCGACGGATTGCTGGCCCGGCAGGGTGAATTGCAGCACCTGCTGGAGGGCAGCGACGTCTTCCGCATCCGGCCCCAGATCGAGCAGGTGCTGTTCGGGCTCGGCTTTGCCGCCGCCGACCTGGAGCGCGAGGTGAAAAGTTTTTCAGGCGGCTGGGTCATGCGGCTCTTGCTGGCCAAGCTGCTGCTCAAGCGGCCCTCGCTCCTCTTGCTGGACGAGCCGACCAACCACCTCGATCTCGATTCACTCACCTGGCTGGAGGAATTTCTCCTCAGCTACCAGGGGGCGATGATCATCATCTCCCACGACCGGGCCTTTCTCGACCGGGTGACCTCGATCACCTGGGAGCTGAGCCTGGGACGGCTGAGCGTCTTTCGCGGCAATTATTCCCATTACCTGGTGGAAAAGGCGCAGCGGATGGAGCTGGAGCGGGCCGCCTACGACAACCAGCAGGCCATGATCCGCCAGTCGGAACGGTTCATTACCCGGTTTCGGGCCAAGTCGACCAAAGCGCGCCAGGTGCAGAGCCGGGTCAAGCAGCTTTCGAAGCTGGAGCGGATCGAGCTCTCCGAGACCGACCGCACCATCCGCTTCACCTTCCCCTCGGCCGCCTCCTCGGGCCGGGACGTGCTTCACCTTGCAAACGTGCGCAAGAGCTACCACGGAAAGCCGGTCTTCGACGGGGTCGGCTTTTCCCTGCAGCGCGGCGACAAGCTGGCGGTGGTGGGCGTCAACGGCGCCGGCAAGACCACTTTGCTCAAGATCCTGGCCGGTCAGCTCAAGGCCGAAGGCGAAATCAAACTCGGCCACAACGTCATCCTCTCCTATTTCGGCCAGCACCAGGCCCAGGAGCTGGCCGGCGAGCTGACCATTTTGGATACGGTCTATCACACCGCCGTGGACATGACCATCACCCAGGTCCGTTCGCTTTTAGGCGCCTTTCTCTTCACCGGCGACGAGGTGGAAAAGCCAATCCAAATACTCTCCGGCGGGGAGAAGTCACGGGTGGCCCTGGCCAAGATGCTGGTGCGCCCGGCCAACCTGATGCTGCTGGACGAGCCCACCAACCACCTGGACATGAGTTCCCAGGAGATTCTCCAGGAGGCTTTGGCCCAGTACGAGGGGACGATCATCGTGGTCTCCCACAACCGGTTTTTCGTCAATTCCTTCATCAACAAGGTGCTGGAGATCCGCAACGGCCGGGCCACTCTCCATGAAGGCAATATCGACGATTACCTCGAATGGCGGCGGAAGATGGAGACCAGGGCCGGCTCCACGGCCGCGCCGCCGGTCCGAACCGAAACGGGCCCCATGGGCGCGGCCAGCGCCGAGCCGGTGGTCGACCGGAAGGCCTTGCGCCGGCAACGGGCCCAGGAGCGGCAGCAGCTTAACAAGAGACTTGGTCCCCTGAAGCAGAAAAACCAGGAGGCCGAACAGGAGATCGAACGGCTGGAAAAACGCAAGACCGAACTCGAAACCCAGATGGCCGCCCCTGAACTCTACGGCGATCAGGAGCAGTGGAGCGCGGTCAGCAGGGAATACAACCAGATGGCGCGCCACCTGGAGCGGGCCTACCAACGCTGGGAAGAGACCCAGCAGGCCATTGAGGCCGTCGAGCGGGAGGCGGCGGCGATGGAGGAATGAGCCTTCCCGGAGTGCCGGGAGCAAGGCTCGCCCTTGGATTAATTCATCATTTGAACGGAGATAGTATGAAAAAAATTGTGGGCATTGTTTTGTGTTTGGCGATTGTGGGCGCCGCCGGGTTCTACTTTTTGCAGGGCGACAAGGTGGAGGTCCGTTCCTATGCGCACTTTCTGCCGCCGGATGTGGTGTTGGCCGTCAACCTGACCCACAGCAACACCCTGATCGACGGCTTTGCCGCATCGCCGTTGGGGAAAGTGCTCGCTAAGGAGAGTATCCACGCCATTGTCCAGGGTATGGGCGGCACACCCCAGGAGACCGCCGAATATGACCGGGCCTACGACCAGGTGACCTCGGTGGTGAACGATCCCGCCTTCCGCGCCGTGTTCGGTGACGACGCCACCCTGGCCATACTGCCGCCGGACCGCAAGGCCTTGACCGAAAACCCGGAAGCGGCGCTGCGCAACACCCTGGTCCTGGTGGCCCAGAGCCCGATGGCCGGCCCCCTGGACATGCTGGGGCGCCTGATCAAGAATTCCCAGATCAGCCAGGAAACGGTGGACGGACTGAACCTGGTCAAGATCACCGCCCATGACGGGATCATCTTCCACGGCTATACCGAAGGCAAGATGATGTTCCTGGCCTTGGAGCCGGCGGCCATCAAGACCTGCCTTGCCGCCGGCAAGGGCGAGGCGGTCCTGGCGAAGGCGCCCGCCTTCCAGGAGGCCATGGCCTTCTGGAAACCCTTCCCCGAAAAGACGACCTATTCCCGGATGTATGTCAATGTCCCGGCCATAGCCGAGCTGCTCAAGACCGTCACCGTGCCCCAACCCAAATCCAAGGAAAGCGGGGAACAGACAGCCGCGGTACTCGAAGCCGAGTTCAAGCAAATCGGGGAGTGGCTGGCCGGGATCGGCGTCTCCTACTCGATCAGCTATGAGACCAGCCAGGGTATGGAAAGCCGGGGACACGCCGGCCTGAGCTATGACAAACTGCACCCGGTAGTGAAACATCTGATCGACGCCTCGGCCAAGGGCAACCAAAGCCTGCATCTGCTCAAGGAGAACACCCTGGCCTACAGTTGGGCCGCATCGCTCTATATGGAAGGGATCATCGAGACCATAGTGGCTGAGAGCAAAAAGGATTACCAGGAGATCGACCAGGCGGCCGAGACCCTCCTGGGCGCTTCCCTTGGAGATATGGGCCGTGCTTTTGGCCCGCAATATGGCACCGTGTTCGACGATATCGTCCGGATGCCGATGTTTCCCTGGCCGAAGATGACCTTCTTCCTCGAAGTCCGTGACCGGGCGGTGGCCGAGAAGATGCTGAACGCGGCCAGACTCCTCCTCGCCCAGAGTGGGGACGTCAAAGAGGAGCAGGAGCAGGTGGCGGGCCAGACCGTCTATTCCTGGCCGGTTCTGGCCGGTAGCGATGCCAAGCCGGCGCTGGTGCTCACCGACAACATGCTCTACCTGTCCACCAGCAAACAGGCCATTAACGCGATCTTAGAAGCCAAAGCCGCGCCCAATGTCCTGGCCACCCCGGTGGCCGCCCAGGTGGGAGGGGAACTGAGCACCCGGATCAAGGGGGCCAATTTCAGCAACTTTGTCCTCTTCCCGGCCCGGATGTCCCGCCAGGTTGGCGAGACCCTGGATTGGCTGGCCGCCATCCAGGCCCCCAAGAAAAAAGGCATCGATCGGCTCAAACAGGAGCTGGTGCAGTTGCTGCGGTCGACCGAGCTGATCATGGGCACCGTCGAGGTGAATCGGGAGCGGATGGAATCAACCTTTACCATGCTCAAGGCCAAACAACCGGCCGCCGATAAACAACCAGCCGCCGGTGGCAGCCGGTGAGCCGCCGGCTGATCCAGCGGGCGGAAGAACAGGAAAAAGGGCTTGCCTAACCCTTGTCATTCAAGGTAAGGATGCTATTTTGTTGGAACAGTGCGGGGAAGGCGGGCACACGCGGGGAGACCGCGCCGCTTCCCCCGATCTGATGAGCGGCGGCGGAATTTGCCGCCGATTTTCAAACAGCAAGGAGGACGGACGTGGGGTTCGATAAGGAGACAACATTGTGGTTTTCCGGCAACGAGGCCATCGCTCTTGGCGCTTGGGAAGCGGGGGTGCGGGTGGCATCGGGATATCCGGGCACGCCTTCGACCGAGATCATGGAAAATCTCTCCCGCTACCAAGGGGTGTACACCGAGTGGGCACCCAACGAGAAGGTGGGGCTGGAAGTGGCGATCGGCGCCTCCTTCGCCGGTGCCCGGGCCTTGGCCACCATGAAGCACGTGGGTCTCAATGTGGCGGCAGACCCCTTGTTCACCGCCTCCTACACCGGTTTGCGCGGCGGTTTGGTGATCCTCAACGCCGACGATCCCCAGATGCACAGCTCCCAGAACGAACAGGACAACCGCAACTACGCCTTTGCCGCCAAGCTGCCCATGCTCGAACCCTCTGACCCTGCCGAGGCCAAGCGGATGATGGGCCTGGCGTATGCTTTGAGCGAGCGGCTGGACGCCCCGGTGATCATGCGCATCACCACCCGCATCGCCCATGTCAAGGGCGTGGTGGAAAAGGGGAGCCGTTGCCAGATGCCCGAACCCTCAATCGAGAAGATGCCGGCCAAGCTGGTCATGCTGCCTGGCAACGCCAGGATGCGGCGGGTGGAGGTGGAAAAACGGATGCAGGCTACCCGCGAGCTGGCCGAGACCTTGCCGGAAAACCGGATCGAACCCGGCAGCGGCCCGCGGGGTTTCATCACCTCCGGGGTGCCCTACAACTACGTCAAGGAGGCCTTTCCCGAGGCGCCGGTGCTCAAGCTCGGCATGGTCTGGCCTCTGCCGGAGAAGATGATCCGCGAATTTGCCGCCACCGTGGACGAACTGATCGTGGTCGAGGAGCTTGATCCCTTCATCGAGACCCATCTCAAGGCCATGGGCATTGCCTGCCGGGGCAAGGATCTCATCCCCAACCAAGGTGAGCTCAACTCATTCATCGTCCGCAAGGCAGTCGCTCCGGAAACCATCGGCGAGATCTTCGCCCCGCTGGAATTACCGATGCGGCCGCCGAACATGTGCGCCGGCTGCCCGCACCGCGGCCTGTTCTACAGCCTGAAGCGGATCAAAGACGTATTTATCTCCGGTGATATCGGCTGCTATACCTTGGGCTTCCTGCCGCCGCTGTCGGCCATGGACGCCTGCGTCTGCATGGGCGCCTCAATCACCATGGCCCACGGTATGGCCAAGGCGCTCGGCAAGCAAGGCGAGGGCAAGATCGTGGCCGTACTCGGCGACTCCACCTTCATGCATTCGGGCATCACCGGCCTGCTGAACATGGTCTACAACGGCACCTACGCCTCGGTGATCATCTTGGACAACCGTACCACCGCCATGACCGGCCACCAGGACAATCCGGCCTCGGGCTGTACCGTGGTGGGCGATCCGGCCCCGGCGCTGGATATTGAAGCACTGTGCAGGTCCTTGGGCGTCAAGCGGGTGAGCGTGGTCAATCCGCACGACATCGAGGCCACCCGCAAGGTGCTCAAGGAGGAGATCGAGGCCCCTGAGCCCTCGGTGATTATCAGCCGCGCCCCCTGTGTGCTGCTACCCGAGGAGGTCAAGCGTCAGAAACCGGTCTATTTCACCAACCTCGACAACTGTACCGGTTGCTCGCTCTGCGTGCAGATGGGATGTCCGGCCATCAGCTGGACGCCGCTGACCCCCGAAGAGGCGACTGCTCGCGGCTATAAGGAAAAACAGAAGGGATTTGCCCGGATCGCCGAGGTGCAATGCAACGGCTGCGGACAGTGCGCCTGCGTGTGCAAGTTCGATGCGATCACGAAAAAGGAGGTCAAGTAATGGAACAGCGTGGCAATATCCTTTTTACAGGCGTGGGCGGTCAGGGCATTCTCCTGGCCAGCGAATTGACCGCCTATGCGCAGTTGGCGGCCGGCTTTGACGTCAAGAAGAGCGAGGTGCACGGCATGGCCCAGCGGGGCGGCTCGGTCGAGGCCCATCTCCGTTACGGCAAAAAGGTGTACTCGCCCTTGATCGAGCTGGGTTCGGCCGATATCCTGGTGGCCTTCGAGATCCTGGAAGCGGTGCGCTATCTGCCGTTTTTGCACCGCAACAGCACGGTGGTGGTCAATACTCAGAAGATCCTGCCGCCGGCGGTGGCCCTCGGCAAGGCCAAGTATCCGGAAAACATCCTCGACGAACTCAAGGCCCGCCAGATCAAGGTGGTGGCCATTGACGCCTTTGCCGTGGCCCAATCGGTGGGCGAGTTGCGCACCGTCAATGTGGCCATGGTCGGGGCCATGTCCAATTTTCTCGCGGTTGGGTCCGAGGTCTTCCTTACGGTGATCGACAACACCGTCAAGCCCAACTTCCGCGAGGTCAACAAGAAGGCCTTTGCCGCCGGCCGGGCCGCGGCA
>WRKE01000251.1 GCA_009778235.1 Pseudomonadota bacterium | reverse complement strand
GTCGGCTTGTCCCGGCGGGCAGGTATCGACGCCCAGGGGCTGCAACTGGCGGACCAGATCGGCCCGGCAGGCCGCGAGCCAGGCTTGTTCGTGCTTGAGCTGCACTTCCAGCCGCCCCTGGTCGGCGTCAAGGGTGGTGGCATCATGTTTGGCCGCCTGTGTTTGTTGCTGCAGTTGGTGGTGGCGCACCAAGGCCTGTTCCCCCTGTGAACGCGCAGCAAACAACTTCTCCTCCATGCGGTCGATCTCCTGGACGCGGCGGCGCAACTCCTCCATCTGGCCGGCGCCCTGGAGCCGCAGCCGGTCCACCGCGGCCCTATCGCCGAACCGGGCCAGCAAGGGAGACAACCTCGCTGTCCAATCGTCTTGTTGCCGTTGTCCCCTGACCATGGCCTGTTGGTTGTGGTCGATGTCCCTGGCCAGTCCCGCCAATGTTTCCCGGATTCCGGCCATGGCCGAGCAGACCGCCTCCAGATCACCCCGTGCCCGGACCACCTCCTCCTCCGCTCCTTCCAGCCCGGGCTGCTGTTCGGCCCAGGGATGGCTGGTGGCGCCGCACAGCGGACAGGGCGCGCCGCTTTGCAATCGCTGGCGCTCTTCCTCAAAGGTCCTGACCCGTACGCTCAACTGCTGATTCAGCTCACACTGCCGCAGCAACTGCTCCCGCAATAGGCGCTGCTCCTCAAGCGTCTTAAGTCGGTCCGTATCCTGCTGCCTGCGGCCGAGCATTTCCAGGTGCGAGCTTTTAAGGGCGGCCAGTTCCGTCTCAATGGCGCGCTGGTCAGCCAGGAGCTCGGCGGCCTGTTCCAGTTGGCGCCACCTATCGGTTTCCGCTTCCGCCTGACCCCGCCAGTCGGCCAGTTCCTGCCCGGCCAGGAGCGTGTCGCGCCGCGCCAGCAATGTTTGCTGTTGCTGCTGGGCCAGGGCCAGTTCCTGGTCCGCCTGAGAAAGTTTTTGGGTGAGGAGAGCCACCTCCTGGCGAGATTTGTCGTGGGCAAGGGACCGGGCCGTAAGCTCCCGCTGCAAGGCCGGCAGCGCCTGTTCCCTGGCGCCCAGTTGTTGCAGCTGCTGGCACAGTCCGGTCAACCGCTCCACCAGCAGGCCATCGTGGGCATGATCGCGGAAAAAAGCGGCCAATCGCCCCTGTTGGTCCGTAACCTCAGCCAGCCGCCGCTTGGTGTCGTGTTGTTGCTGCCGCGCCCCGCGGTATTCCTGCTCGCTTTGCCGCCGGGTGGCCTGGTTTTGCGCCATGACCTGCTGTTTTTCATAGAGCCGGAGATCCAGGGCGCGGACCACGGTGATGGCCTCGGCCTCGCTATGTCGGCGGTCCGTGGTCTCCGCCAGCGCCCGGACGGCCTGGTCGTGGTCAACCGCTGCCTGTTGCCGGCGCGCGCGCTGATGCGTAAGCTCGGTGGCCAGCGCTCTCTCTTTGGCCTGCAGCATGGTGAGCCGTTCCTCGGTCTGGCGCCATTGGCTATACTCGGCCAGCAAGGCTTGGGCGCGCCTGCCCCGGTCGAGCCGGACCAGGTCGTCATGGGCCGCTTCCCGGCGACGGGCCAGATCTTCCCGCAACCGGTCGGTTTCAGCGATCTGGGCGTGTAAGGCGGCAATGGCCGCCAAACCGTGCAGGGTCTGGCCCAGGCGCTCCAGCCGCGCTCCGAGCACCAAGGCCGTTGCCTGGTGAGTGCGGATCTCGGCCTCCAGTTCCTGCTCTTCGGCTTGATCAAGCAAGACCACCCTGCCGATGATCTCCCGCAGCGCTCCGGTTTTCTGCCGCTCCACATTGGTCCGCTCGTGCACGGCCATGGAGATGCGCGAATAGATGGAGGTGCCGGTGATCTGCTCGAGCAGCGGGGCCCGCTGGTCGGCGTCCGCCTCGAGAAAGGCGGCGAAGTCGCCCTGGGCCAGCAGGATCGACCGGGTGAAGCGGTCATAGTCCATGCCGGTCACTTCCTCCACCAGCCGGCCGACCTCCTTGCTTCTGCTCTCCAGCACCCGGCTGGTGTGGATGTCGACCATCTCGTGCCTGGGCGGTTGCAGTTCGCCGCCCGGACTGCGTCGGGCCCTATGCTGGGCCCAATGGCAACGGAAGCTGCCCTGGCTGGTTTCGAAATCGACCTCGGCAAAGCAGTCGCCGGTCCTCCGGGCCATGATCTCGTTGCTGCCCTTGCTGATATGGCCCAGGCGCGGGGTGCGGGCGAACAGGGCCAGGCAGAGTGCGTCTAAGATGGTTGATTTACCCGCGCCGGTGGGGCCGGTGATGGCGAAGATGCCGGCGGTGGCCAGTTCGGGCGCGGTGAAATCAATGGCCCAGGAGCCGGTCAGGGAATTGAGGTTGCGCAGGCGGATGACCAGGATTTTCATGGCACCCCTCCGGTTTGCTCCTGCTCCAGCGAGTCGACGATCTCGGCAAAGGCGGTGCGGAGCACCTGCCGCTGCTGTTCTTCGATCCCATTGATCGCCAGGCAGCGCTCGAACACCTCCTCGACCTTGAGATTGTCCAAGGATTCGATCTGCCCGGCCTGGCGCAGCACGTAATCGAAGATCCGGTTGTTGCGGATGCGCAGCACACTTAAGCCCGATCCCTCGACCGCGGCCAGCAGTTGTTCGCGCAGGTCAGGAACCACCGGATCACCCTCGTACACCAGCTCGACCCAGGCCGATGCGTTCTCGGCCCGTAACCGGGCCACCTCCCGCAGGAGGGTGGGCAGATCGCCGCGCACCGAGGCCAAGGGCTGAAAGCACGGCACCGCAATCGGCGTAACGGTAGTCTCCCGGCCCTTGATGGTGAGCAGCAGCACCTGCTTGGTTGCTTTTGCCTCGGCAAAACTCATCGGCAGCGGCGCCCCGCAGTAGCGCCGGCACGGATTGCCCGCCACCAACTGGCCGAGATGGAGATGGCCCAGGGCCAGGTAATCGATGGTTGCGGGAAAACAGGTGGCCTCGATCCGGTCGAGCCCGCCGACGGCCAGGTCGCGCACACCGTCGCCGTCGACGGTCCTGCCGCCGGCCACGAAAAGATGTCCCATCACCACCAGCGGCAGGTTGGGATCGATTTGGCGCCGCCGCTCTTCGGCCAACCGGCAGATGTCTTGGTAGTGGGCGCGGATGGCCTCGCGCTGGCAGCGGCCCTTGTCCTCCAAGGTCTCGCCGGCCGTGGCGTGGCGGATGTCGCGGTCGCGCAGATAGGGCACGGCCCCCACCAGCAGTTGGGGCACCCCTTGAGGGTTGTCGAGCAGCAGGATCTCCTTGCGGCAATCGGAGTCGGCCATGCCGATTACATGGATATTCAAGCGGCGCAGCAGCTCGCGCGGCGCCTCCAGCAGGGCAGGGGAGTCGTGGTTGCCGCCGATGATCACCACCTGGCGGCAGGACGAGGCGGCCAGGCGGTGGAGCAGGCGGTAATAGAGCGCCTGGGCCCGGCTTCCCGGGGCGGTGGTGTCGAAAATATCGCCGGCCACCAACAGGCCATCGACGGCTTGCTCCTCGATCAGCTTGACCAGCCAGTCGAGAAAACGGCCCTGTTCCTCGTGCCGCTGTTGGCCGTGAAACCGGTGTCCCAGGTGCCAGTCCGATGTGTGAAGGAGACGCATGGCTATAGGTTGCGGATCAATGGGGGCCGATCATGCGGAAGGTTTTGCCGTCCAGGCCGGTAATACAACTGTACAATTTCATGTTCGCATCTCCGGGATTGACGGTATAATAGTCGGCGTCATCGGGGCAACGGCTTGAGGGCTGTCACTATACCATTGATCGACATGGAACACGACCCATGAAAGCGCCGCCTTTCGCAACCCATCACCCGGAGATCCATCATGTTTCAGCCTCTCATCCTGGTAACCAACGACGACGGTGTCTACGCGCCGGGTATCCGCGCCTTGCACGAGGCGGTCAGTTCACTGGGCGAGGCGGTCATCGTCGCGCCCGAGCGGGACAATTCGGCGGTCAGCCATTCCCTGACCATGAATCGGCCGCTGCGGGTGGTGCAAGTGGAGCGCCACATCCACACCATTGACGGCACGCCCACCGACTGCGTCACCATTGCCATCAACAAGATTTTGCGCCGCAAGCCCGATCTGCTGGTCTCGGGGATCAACCCCGGGCCCAACCTGGGCGACGACATCAGCTATTCGGGTACGGTGTCGGCGGCCATCGAAGGCACCATGTACGGCATCCCCTCGCTGGCCTTTTCGCTGGCCGGCAGTCCGCCCTATGATTTCGAGGTGACCGCGGCGGTGGCCTGGAAGCTGGCCTCCATGGCCCTGACCATGCATCTGCCGCCCAATTCCCTGCTCAATATCAACATTCCACCTCTGCCCGCCGGCTCAATCCAGGGCATCCGCTTCACCCGTCAGGGGCGCCGGCTGTACCGCGACGCCATCCAGGAGACCTTTGATCCCTGGGGCCGCAAGCACTATTGGATCGGCGGCGGCACCGTCCACTGGTCCGGCGGTGACGACACCGACGAAGAGGCGGTGCGTAACGGCTATATCTCGGTCACCCCGATCCAGCTCGATCTGACCAACCACGAGGGCTTGGCCTACCTGACCCGGCAATGGAAGATGTGATTGTTGTGTGCTTTGTGTTCGCACGACCGAGGTCCCGCTGATGCCGCTGTTGGGCGCCCATCAATCCATTGCCGGCGGGCTGCACCTGGCCTTTGACCGGACCTTTGCGGTGGGTGGCGAGGCCCTGCAGATTTTCACCGCCAACCAGCGCCAGTGGCAAACCGCCCCCCTGCAGCCGGAGGCAATCCGCCGGTTCAAGGAGCGATGGGCGCAAACCGGTGGCATGCCGGTGGCATCCCACGCCTCCTATCTGATCAATCTGGCCAGTGGACCGGACAAGGCAGAACAGTCGGTGGCCGCGTTCGCTGCGGAAATGCGGCGCTGTCTTAAGCTGGGTATCGGCCTGGTGGTGATCCATCCCGGCAGCCATGGCGGCGCCGGGGTCGAGGCGACAGTGGCGCGGGTGGCGCATCATCTCGATCTGGCCCTGGAGCGTACCGGAGCACTTGACACCGATCTGAAGGTGCTGCTGGAGACCACCGCCGGCCAGGGCACCTCGTTGGGCAGTTGTTTCGAAGAGCTAGGGTGGCTTTTGGCCGTCAGCCGCTATCCCGAACGGCTAGGTGTCTGCGTCGACACCTGCCATATCTTTGCCGCTGGCTACGATTTCCGTACCGCGGCGGGATATGCCCGCACCATGGCGCAGCTTGAGCTCCATGTCGGCCTGCACCGCATCCATCTCCTGCACCTCAATGACTCCAAAAAGGAATGCGCAAGCCGGGTCGACCGGCATGAACACATCGGTCAGGGCTGCATCGGCCGGGAGGGTTTTGGTTATTTTTTAGGCGATCCTCGCCTTGCCCACCTGCCCATGGTCCTGGAGACCGACAAGGGGGATGATCTGGCCGAGGATGTCGAAAACCTGCGGCTGCTGCGGACCCTGGCCGCTTGATTGGGATCAAGAAAATTAAGCGAACTGGCCGGACTACTGCTTGTTTCCCGCCGGTCAATCGATTATGCTCCCGGTACCGTTGCGGGTGAAGCCTTGCCAGGGGCAAGCCCATCATTTTGAAAATCGGAGACCGGGGGTACAGAACCGGTGCACGCAGGGTGGAAAGATGATCAACAAGGAGCTTGAAATAACGCTGCAAAAGGCCACGGTCGACCAACTGAAGCCGAAACCGGATCAGAACAATTTGGGGTTCGGTCAGTTCTTCACCGATCATATGTTCACCATGCGCTGGGACCGGCGGCAGGGCTGGCACGATGCCGCCATCGAACCCTACCGGACCTTTGCCTTGGATCCGGCTGCCATGGTCTTTCACTACGGCCAGGCGATTTTCGAAGGCATGAAGGCCTACCGCGGCAAGGAGGACCAGATCTTTCTTTTCCGGCCGCAGGACAATTTCGACCGCATGAATCAATCGGCCCTGCGGATGTGCATGCCCCGTTTTCCGCAGGATCGGGTTCTTCAGGCCTTGCGCGCCATGGTCTATCTCGATCAGGAATGGGTGCCCAAAACGCCAGGAGCCACCCTCTATATCCGGCCCACCATGATTGCCACCGAACCGGCCGTGGGGCTGCGGCCCGCAGATGAGTATCTGTTTTTCATCATCTGCAGTCCGGTGGGCGCCTACTATGCCGAAGGCTTCAATCCCACTAAGATCTATGTTGAGGACAACTTTGCCCGCTCCATCCCCGGCGGGGTCGGCAACGCCAAGACCGCCGGCAACTATGCGGCCAGCCTCAAGGCCCAGGATCTTGCCCATGCCAAAGGCTATACCCAGGTTCTGTGGCTGGATGCAATCGAGCATAAATTTGTCGAGGAGGTGGGCTCTTCTAATATTTTCTTTGTGATCGATGGCGAGGTGATTACGCCGCCCCTGGAAGGATCTATCCTGCCCGGCATCACCCGGGATTCGGTTCTGCGGTTGGTCCGCGACTGGGGCTATCCGGTCAGCGAACGCCGCATCTCCATCGACGAGATCGTGGCCGCCGGCAAATGCGGCCGTCTGCAGGAGAGTTTCGGTACCGGCACTGCCGCGGTGATCAGTCCGGTGGGCGAATTGTGCTATCGGGAAGAGCGGGTTCAGATCAATGGGGGCCTGACCGGTACCTTGTCAAAGCGGCTGTACGATGAGTTGCAGGCCATTCAATTCGGAGAGTGCGAAGACTTGCACAAGTGGCGTGTTCGCGTGGGTTAAAGCGATTTCCCTGCCATTTCTCCCCGCTTAAATTCAGTCATCTTAAAGGGTTGGGCGATACGTTTTTTTCGTTCAACCCTCCCTTGATTTTTTATTAACCGAACCTATTATTTTGCGCAGTTTGAGCTTCGTTTTCGTCCACTAGCGCGGTTTGAACCGACCGTCGGACATCAAACCATTCCCCTCGGTTCGAACGTTTTTTTGTTTTCCTGTGTTTACATCTAAAAAAGAAGGAGGAGTGTCCATGAAGATTCGTCCATTGAATGACCGTATTCTGGTCAAGAGATTGGAAGGAGAAGAGAAAACCGCCGGCGGCATCATTATCCCCGATTCAGCCAAGGAAAAACCGGCTGAAGGTGAAATCGTCGCTATTGGTCCCGGCAAGCGGAATGACGCCGGTGAGCGCGTTGCCATCGACCTGACGGTCGGTGACCGGGTCTTGTTCTCCAAATATGGAGGCACCGAGGTGAAACTGGACGGAGAGGATTTCCTGATAATGCGCGAGGAAGATATCCTTGGTGTGGTACAGGCATAATAAAAGGGATCAGTCCTAACGAATTATTGAGGAGATAAAATAATGGCTGCAAAAGATTTGAAATATGGTGCCAAGGCTCGGGAGAAAATGTTGACTGGGGTCAACACCCTGGCAAACGCTGTCAAAGTGACCCTCGGCCCCAAGGGCCGTAACGTGTTGATCGAGAAATCCTTTGGCGCGCCGGTCATCACCAAGGACGGCGTCACCGTGGCCAAGGAAATTGAGTTGAAGGACAAGTTCGAGAACATGGGCGCCCAGATGGTGAAGGAAGTCGCTTCCAAGACCTCGGACGTCGCCGGTGACGGCACCACCACCGCTACTGTTCTCGCTCAGGCTATCTTCATCGAAGGCGCCAAGCTGGTGGCCGCCGGCTCCAACCCGATGGAAATCAAGCGTGGCATTGATGCCTCCGTCGCCTCCGTGGTGGCCGAACTCGGCAAGATTGCCAGCCCGACCAAGGAGCAGAAGGAAATCGCCCAGGTCGGCACCATCTCCGCCAACAACGACGAGACCATCGGCAATATCATTGCCGAGGCCATGGACAAGGTGGGCAAGGAAGGGGTCATCACCGTGGAGGAAGCCAAATCCATGGAGACCTCCCTGGATGTGGTCGAAGGTATGCAGTTTGATCGCGGCTACCTCTCCCCCTATTTCGTCACCGATCCGGAGCGGATGGAAGTCAGCATGGACGAGCCGCTGATCCTGATCAACGAAAAGAAGATCTCCAGCATGAAGGACCTGCTGCCGATCCTCGAATCCGTTGCCAAAATGGGCAAACCGCTGTGCATCATCGCCGAGGACGTGGACGGCGAGGCCCTGGCCACCCTGGTGGTCAACAAGCTGCGCGGCACCCTGAACGTCGCCGCGGTCAAGGCGCCCGGTTTCGGTGACCGCCGCAAGGCCATGCTCGAAGATATCGCCATTCTGACCGGCGGCCAGGTGATTACCGAGGACTTAGGCATCAAGCTTGAGAACGTCACCATCAACGACCTTGGCACCGCCAAGCGGGTGGTGATCGACAAGGATAACACCACCATCATCGATGGGGCCGGTGACAAGGAAAAATTGGCCGCCCGGGTCAAGCAGATCCGTGCCCAAGTCGAGGACACCACCTCTGATTACGATCGGGAAAAGCTGCAGGAGCGTCTGGCCAAACTGATCGGCGGCGTAGCGGTGATCAATGTCGGTGCGGCCACCGAGATCGAGATGAAGGAGAAGAAGGCCCGGGTCGAGGATGCGCTCAATGCCACCCGCGCCGCTGTGGAAGAGGGTGTGGTCCCCGGTGGCGGTGTGGCCTACCTGCGTTGCCTCAAGGTTCTGGACGCCCTCAAGCTCGAAGGCGAACAAGCCCTGGGACGGAACATCATCCGCCGCGCCCTTGAGGAGCCGGTTCGTCAGATTGCCACCAATGCCGGCTGCGAGGGCTCGGTGATTGTTGAGCATGTCAAGAACCTCGAAGGCCCCATGGGCTTCAACGCCGCCAGCGAGAAGTATGAGGATCTGATCGAGGCCGGCGTCATTGATCCGGCCAAGGTGGCCCGTTACGCCCTGCAGAACGCGGCCTCTGTGTCTGGTCTGTTGTTGACCACCGAGTGCATGATCGCCGAGCTGCCTGATGAAGACAAGGGTGCCGCCGCTGGTATGCCTCCGGGTGGCATGGGCGGTATGGGTGGCATGGGCGGCATGATGTAAGCCGCTTGGTCCGCACCGAAGCCCGGTTGTGAACCGATGCCCTTTCCCGCTGATTTGTCGTGGGAAAGGGCATTATTTTTTGGTGAATATCCTGTGAAAACAAGATGTTGTCACTAAAGAGATTTCTTGTTGACAAACAAGGGGAAATCTAGAATATTGCCGCCTTCAAGCCATCCGGCTTTTTAGATACTGGCGATGTAGCTCAGCCGGTTAGAGCATACGGCTCATATCCGTAGTGTCCGGGGTTCAAGTCCCTGCATCGC
>WRKE01000250.1 GCA_009778235.1 Pseudomonadota bacterium | reverse complement strand
GGGGGCCGATGTCAGCTCGCGGATCAGTGCCGAGGAATTGCTCGAACTGATCCGCGCCAATTAATCACTTCTCTCCCAAACCCTTGAGCGGCGCCATCACGCCGACCAGCTTGGCAGACAGCTTAGGCATCCCGCTGATCAGGGACATGATCACCGCGGCCGCATAGGGAATGGCCTGGATGGCCAGCACCGAGACCCAGATGCGGAGGTCGAGCATGTCGCTGTCCTTGCGCAGCATAACCCCGATGATCGCCAGAATCAGGGCGATCACGAACAGCAGTTCCTCGCGGGCGTCACCCAGTGCCTTGATGATGGCATTGGCCCGTGCATTCTTCGGGGTCCGGAAAAATCCGATCCGGCTGGTGATGAACCCGGTCAGCATGGCCCGGGCGATGGTATGCGACAGGGCCAGACCGGCGAGTCCCGCTGCCAGACTCTGCCGTCGGGTGGCGGTCACCCTGGAGCGGTAGAGAAAGAACATCTTGAAACTTTTGAAGAAAAACAGCACCGCCGGCAGGGCGGCAAAGGCGATCGGCGGAGGGGACAGATAGTCGGGAAAGAACATCATCCCCCACGACCAGCCCAGGGCCAGGATGTTGAACAGCATATTGATGCCATCGGCGAACCAGGGGAGCCACCCGGCCAGGAAGTGATAGCGCTGCCCCCGGGTGAGCCGGGTCGGTTCCAGGCCGAGCATGGTCATCATGTGGTGCCGGAGAATGAGCACCGAGCCGTAGGCCCAGCGAAACCGCTGTTTTTTGAAGTCAAGGAAGGTGTCCGGCATCAGCCCCTTGCCTAAGCTGTAGGGCGTATAACTGGCCGCATAGCCTTTTTCGAAGATGCGCAGTCCCAGCTCCGCATCCTCGGTGATGCACCATTCGGCCCAGCCGCCGACCTCGTCGAGCACCCGGCGCCGGACCATGGTCATGGTGCCGTGCTGGATGATGGCGTTGCGTTCGTTGCGGGTGACCATGCCGATCTGGAAAAAACCGCGATATTCTGCCAGGCACATGGCCTTAAAGGCGTTTTCGTCGCCGTCACGGTAGTCTTGGGGCGCCTGGACGATGGCCATGTTCTCGTCGGCGAACTGGGGGACCAGGGCCCGTAACCAGTTGGGATCAACCATATAGTCGCTGTCGATCACCGCCACCACTTCGGCTTCGGGGTCTGTCTGCCGCAGGGCATAATTGAGGGCGCCCGCCTTGAAGCCGGAGAGCGGATCGACATGGAAGAAGCGGAAGCGCGGGCCCATGGTCTGGCAATGGGCGGCAACCGGCTCCCATACCGCCGGATCCTTGGTGTTGTTGTCGATGATCAGTACTTCGAAGCGTGGATAATTGAGGGCAGCCAAGGCATTGATCGTTTCGATCATCATGTCCGGCGGTTCGTTGTAGGCGGGTACATGGACCGAAACCATGGGCAGGGCGTCGTCGGGCACTGCTTCGGGCGGAGTCGGCTGCGGCAGGCGCCGCCATTTTTTGATCCACAGCGATTCCGCCCATTCATGCGCCTCGGCCAGGATGACCAAAATGGCGCCAGTGGCGGCGAAGAGCAGTACGATGCCAACCACCAGATTGGAGGCGGTCATGTATTGCCGCTGAAAATCATAAACGAGCCAGACCGCAAAGGTGGTGATGGCATAGGCGATGAGGGCGAGAAAGCCCCGGCCCCGGTCGAGCAGCCCCCTGCTGTCCCGGAACAGAAACAGCAGCAGGATGACCGCAAAGGCAATGCTGACGGTCGCCAGTTCACGCCAGTGGGGGATGTTGATGACCGGCTTGATGAATTCGAATTTGGGCTCCCGGTTGTCGTTGTAGACCCCCCACAGGCTGCCGGCCTCTCCTTCCAGATCCTTTTTCCAGATCTGATCAAAGGCCTCCATGATGTAGTAGGTATAGTCGTTTTTTTCGGCCACATCGAGGAAGCGGCGCAGGAATTTGGCCTGATTGGCCGGGCTCGCCACGGCTTGTTGCCGGATGCGGCCGCCGCTCGGCCATCCCACCTCGGCGATGACTATTTGCTTGCCAGGGTAGCGCTCCTTGAGTTCGTTGTAGCGCATCACGCAGTAATCGACCGCCCCATCTATGGGAATGCCTTCCCAATAGGGCAGAAAATGGACGGCAATGAAGTCGACATGCTCGACCAGTTGCGGATTCTGGAGCCAGACGTGCCATGGTTCGGCAAGGCTTACCGGTGCCCAGACAGACTTTTTGACGGTGTCGATATACTCGATCATCTGCTTGACACTCTGATCGGCCCGAAGGAGAACCTCGTTGCCCACCAGCACGCGGATAATATTGCGATGGTTCTCCCGGTAAATCTTGATCAGTTTGTCGATTTCCTGCTCGTTTCTCTCGGTGTCGCCGGTGATCCAGGCCCCGAGCACGACGTTGAGGCCCCGGGCGGCTGCCAGCCGTGGAATCTCGGCCAGGTTGTCCTCCACGGTGTATGCCCGCACCGCATGGACATCGCCGGCCAGGATGGCAAGATCCCGGTCGATCTGCTCAACAGACGGGTAGATTTTTTTACTGGGAGACTGTCCCTCACGGAAGGGGGAGAAGGAAAATCCCTGGATTTTTGACGGCCAGGAGGGCTCCATGTTGGGCGCGTTGACCACTTTCCACAGGAGAAGGGCCAGGCAACCCATGATGATGGTGATGATCAGACCGGAACGGTTCATAGGGCGCGTATGGGGTGTGAATGAACAGAATACGGTGCCCACGGGCGTGGGCAAGAAATAGCGATCGGCTCCAGATCCCGGGTCTCCCGCCGGCTCACTGCGCCAACGAGGCGACCAAGAGAGCGATGATTAAATGAAAACCCCGGCACAGTCAAGAACCATCTTGTCTAATTGTCGATAATAACAACGAGAATGGGATCAGTTTGGAACTGGTCTTGTCAGCTGTCCCGATCAGTGCGCTCATTTTCATCCCCCAGTGCCAAATCCGGGGTGGCCTGGTGCGGCAAAGGGCCGGGCATCAGCGAGCGGAGCAGACGCCACGAATGAATATCCTGCTGCAGGAGATGGAGGGAAAAATGGTGCAGGGCGGTCACCGCTTCGGTAAGGGCTTGGGGGGAAAAGCGCAGGCGGTGCAGCCGGTCGAGTTCGAAGGACTGGGCGCTGGCCAGCAGACGGATGGTCTGGACCGACAAGCTTAAGGTATGGCTGCTCTTGCCCAAGGAACAGGTATCGCACAGGAGCGAACCCGAGCCAGGCATGAAGACGTAGCGGCGCCCTGCCTGGATCGATTGCTGACAGGCCGCGCAGCGGTTCAGTTCGGGGCGGTAGCCGACGGTTTCCAGCAGATGCAGGTGAAAAAACGTGATGATCTGCTGTGGCGTCTTGCCCTGATCCAAGGCGGCAAAGGCCCATTTGAGCAGGGTATACAGCCGCTGGTCAGGGTCGTGGTCCCGGGTGAACCGCAGCATCAATTCACAAAGATACATGGCGGCTCCGTACCGCCGGAAATCAAGGCGAAGCGACAAATGGGCGTCCAGAAGTTCTGCCTCGCTGATCAGCAATAATCCCTCCGGCCCGCGCGGTGGCCGGTAGAAGAAACCAAGCAGGGAGAATTCTTCGAGCTTGTTGACAAAGCGTTGCTTGCTTTTTTTGGCTCCCTTGGCAATGCCCTTCACCCGCCCGAGATCGGGACAGTAGAGGGTCACCAGTTTGTCTGCCTCGCCATAGTCAACAACGCGCAGAATGATTCCGCGCGTGCTGCAAAGAGTCATGGAGAAGGGGCCGGGGAGAGGGGCAGTTGGAGGAGATAGCGGCCGTCGGAGCTGGCTGGAAAGGGGATCGGGGCTCCATTCAGATGCAAATCGACACTGCCGGGTTGGAAAAATTCAAGCGCCATCTGCTTGTCCGCCTCCCAGAGCACACTGGCCCCCTTGGGGTAGGTATGCTCAAAGGTGGGCTTGTGGTCGAGCTTGATCAGCACTCGGCAGTCTTGCTTGAAAAATGCCTGGATTTGGACGTTGTTGTGTTGTCCGCCGGTGCTGGTTGCCGGATCGGCTGGATGAAAGAGCGGCTTGGTGGCGGTGGCAGGGAAGAACTTATCGGTCAGGAAGGCAAAGGGATTCCAGGAGAAGTAGAGGCAGAAGGCGGTGAAGGAACAGACAATGAGTAGAAAGAGGATGCTGGCGATGGTGGCCGAGGACACATGGGCCGGCTCCGCCATTTTTTTCGGCATCAGTGGCTGCCTGCGTAAACTTTGCTGCAGGGGTGTCAACTGGGACCGCTTCCCTCCATTTTTTTCAAGGAAAAAACGGGCGGCGAGCGAGGCGCCGTCCAACTCCAGGAAGGCGGCATACAACATGATTTGCCCTTTGGTGAAGGTATCGGCCGGAAGCCGTCCAAAATCCATGGCCTCAATCGCCTCCAGGTTGGTCCGTGAGACCTTGGTGGCTGCGACCACCTCCAGAAGGGACAGCGATTTGGTCTGACGTGTCTGCCGAAGCTGTTCGCCCACCGAAAGCGATTTTTCGACGGGAAGTTGGGGCGAAGTCTCCTCTGTGCTCATAGACAATACAACCGATTGAAGGATGGGCGCAGTCCCGGCAGAGGGAGTGCGACTTTTTTGTCTGTTGAAAAATAAAGTCTATCCGGCCTGTTGATCGGGTCAGAGGATTTTGATGTAGGCCTTTTCCCGGATGGAAGTCACCCAGTCCTTGAAGCGTTGCTCCAAGGCCTGCTGGTACAGTTTTTCCCGAATTTGGTCCTTGACCCCGTCAAAAGGCTCCCGGGCGGTTGTTTGATTTTGCTGCTGCAGGGAAACGAGCTTAAAAAAGTGGTAACCGTTATCGTGTTCGACAATCTGGCTGATCTCGCCGGGTTTGAGATGAATGACCGCATCATGAATGTAGGGGGCCATCTCGTCTGGCTGAAAATGACCTAAGTCGCCTTCTTCGTGGGCTGATGGCAGGTCAGAGTATTCCTTGGCCAGCTCCTTGAAATTTTTCCCTTTCATCGCCAGGGCGTGGGCTTTCTCAATCTTTTGTTTGGCCTCATCCTGCGAGGGGATGACTCCGCCGGTAATTTCGGTTCCCCAGGTGCAGCCAATCTGCAAGAGATAATATTCGCCTCCGTCGGTCACGGTGAGGTAATGGGTGTCGTAGTAATCGCGAACAGAGCTCTCGGTGATGACCACCTTGGTGCGCACCTCATGGTTGATCAATTTTGAGCTCATGATCTGTTCCTGTAGTCCTTCACGGTACTGCTTCTCGCTCATTCCTTCGGCGGCGATTTCCTTGCGGAACTGTTCTTCGGTGGCATTGTTGCTGGCCAGGATCCGCTGGAACGCGTTTTCAACATCCTGCTCACTGACCTGGATGCCGAGTTTTTTGGCCTCCTGGGCAATGAGCTTTTTTTCGATCAGTTTGTCGATCACCGCCTGCCGGGCCTCCTGCATCGCAGCTTCCTGCTGATCCTTCGGCGCTTCGTCCGTTATCCTTTTGAACAGGGGCTTGCCTAATTCGTTGACCTCCGAGAGGGTGATGGTGTCGTCGTTGACCACCGCCACGCTGCGGTCGATGACACTGGCCGAAGTCCCGGACAGGAGAGGCAGCAACAGAAACAAAACAGAAAAAAAGACGGTTCTCGGTACCATGAGCTCAGAAAAACAAAGAAGTTTGGCAACAGGGAGTTTCGATCATGACCCACAATAGGTGGTTATCTAACCGGAACAGGGTAAGGGTGCAACGTTTTTCAAGGATGGAGCCAGGCTGATCGAAGAAAAAGGCGAACATGGCTTGCGCCATGGCGCTCTGCTTGCTAGGATGAAGGAAAATCTCCCCGTTGTTGTGGAGAAGTATGCTGGGCAAAATTGCGCGGACAGCCGGACGGTCAACCTGTGCGGTGGGGGGCGTGATTGGACAGAAGCCAGCACCTTGCCCGCGAAGCTGCGAACCGCAATTGTATGAACAGCGGTGCGGACGAGGGGATGAAATTTTTTCATTTTTTGAGGCAGTAACGATGAAAACGATCAGGGGATTGGTCATTGGTCTGTGTCTTTTTGCCTGTGCGGGGCAAGCAAGGGGAGGCGTCAACATGCCCGCCTTCTCGCTGCCAACGGCAATCGACGGCTCAATGGTCGCCAGCGAAGAGTATCGAGGCAAAGCCATGTTGATCACTTTCTTCGCAACTTGGTGTCCGCCGTGCTTGCAGGAAATTCCGACCTTGAAAGATCTGCAGGCCAAATTTCAGTGGCAAGGTTTTTCCGTGGTCGCCCTGGCAGTTGACGAAGGCGGCAGCGATGTGGTGGCGCGATTGGTGCGCCAGGCACAAATCAACTACCCAGTCCTGATGGCCAACAGATCGACAACCCGTGATTTCGGCGACGTGATGGCGTTGCCGACCTCGTTTCTGGTCAATAAAAACGGACAAGTGGTGAAGAAATATCCGGGTTACACCTCGCGGGGCCTGCTGGAACGGGATATCGAATCAATCCTGTGAGCACGGGCAAGGTTGCCGGATTGATGGTTTGCTGTTGACAACTAAAACGGTATTCTTTAGATTCGGAAAAAGGTAGGAGTTGTTCATTTGGTTTTTGAAGATCCCATGTAAGGAGCTTGCCATGAAAAAGGTTGGAGTTGCAGTGATGGTTGCGGCTTTTGTGTTGAGTGCGGGTGCTGTTTTTGCCGCTAAATGCACGGTTGACAGTGTAGATGGCAACAAAATGACGGTCACTTGTGATAAAGTTGATGCGAAAGCCGGCGACGCCGTCACCGTTAAGGCCAAGAAAGGTCTGGAAGGTTGCTGATCGCCTGAAGTTTTGCAGTTGAGAGACGAAGAGCGGGTCGATGGTGTCGGCCCGCTCTTTTTTTATGCGTCCACGGATGGGCACGAATTTGGTTTTGCCGAGGAATGGAAATGGATCCACAGACCTTGCCGGCAAGCGAGCTGGCATTGTACAACGCGATCAAAACCCGCTATTCAGTAACCTTTGAACCGCTTCGAATCAGAGAGCATCTGCTGCACCTGTTGCAATTCACCGATTTGGAGCAGGTTCTTGATGGCAAGGACCCGCTGAAGGATGTGTCCGCTTTCCCGTTTTGGATCAAGCTGTGGGAAGCGGCCATTGTCTTGTCCGAGTTCATCGCCGGCATGCCCTGCGAGCAGCCGACTAGCGTGCTTGAACTTGGCGCGGGCTTAGGCGCTCCGGGATTGACGGCGGCGGCGGCGGGGTATACTGTAACCCTTTCCGACTATGAAGAGATGATCCTTGAGGTCGAGCGCATCAACGCGGCGGCGAGCAGACTGACCAATATGCGGTTCGCGATGCTTGATTGGCGCAACCCGCCTGAAATGGAGCGCTATGATGTTATTCTCGGGGCCGAGATCCTGTTTCGGGAAGAGTTCTTCGAGCCTCTTTTGGGCGTACTCCGCAAGGCGCTCAAACCAGGCGGGGTAATCTATCTGGCCCATGATATCAAACGTCGCAGCCTGGAACCATTCTTGAAAATGGCGGAGCAGGAGTATCGCATCGCCGCTTCCCAGCGCAAGCTGAAGAGTCTGGAGCAGGACAAGATCATCCTCCTGACCCGGTTGCAGCCGCGCCATTGACCGGGGCAACCAAAGGAAACGGTGGGAGCAGAAAAAGAAACGGTTGTATGGGAAAGAGACCGGTAAATTGCGATGTATCCTCTGGCGCTCAATATTGATCAACGGTTGTGCGTGGTGGTCGGCGGCGGGCGGGTTGCCGAACGCAAGGTCTGGGGTATCCTGGCGGCTGGCGGCCGAGTCAGACTGATCAGCCCGACCGCGACGCCGGGATTGATTGAACTGGCTGACCGACAGGCCATTGCCTGGACCTGCAAGCCGTACACCCGGGCGGATCTCGATGGGGCTTGTCTGGTCTTTGCGGCGACCAATAGCGCTGCGGTGCAGCGCGCCGTGCATCGCGATGCCCGGGCCGCCGGCCTGTTGGTCAATGTTGCCGATGCCCCTGAGTTGTGCGATTTTCAGGTGCCGGCCACCATCCGCCGGGGCGATCTGACCATCAGCGTCGCCACCGGAGGCAAAAGCCCGGCGGTGGCCGCCATGGTCAAACAGCGGCTTGACCGATTTTTGGGCGAAGAGTACGGTTGGCTCACTGCGCTTGCGGCCCTGCTCCGCGAACAGATCCTGGCTGCGGAACCCGACTCCGAACGGACCAGGGAGCTGTTTGGGCAACTCCTCCACGACGATATCGTCGATTGGCTCCGTGACCGGCAATGGGATGATCTCCGCCTCCATGTGGAGCGGGTGCTCGGTCGTCCGGTTGCTTTCGATCCGGAGTCGTTGACCAAGGAGAAACCATGAGTTTTTTGTTTTTTCAGAGTTGCGTCGTTGTCTATCTGCTGGCCACCGCCGCTTACCTGGTCTTTTTCTTGACACAAAAAAACTCGCTGCGCCGGACCGGAAGGGCGATTTTCCTGGTCGCTTTTGTCCTGCACTCCGCCAATCTTATCGTCCGGGCCATCGAAACCGGCCACACCCCCATTGCCAGCCACCACGAAACGATTTCATTTTTCGCCTGGGCAGTGGGATGCTGCTATCTGTCGTTTCGCTGGCGGTATGCGGTCAAGAACTTGGGTGCCTTCGTCAGTCTGCTGGTGCTTGCGCTGGTGCTGGTCGCGACTTTTTCATCGCGCTCCATGCTGCCGCTGCCCCCGGCCCTGCAATCCCTGTGGCTGCCTGTCCATGCCTCGATTACCCTGCTTGCCGCCGGGTTTCTCGCCCTTTCCTGCATTGGCGGCATCATGTATCTTTTGCAGGAACGTGAAATCAAGAAAAAGCGTTTTGGCCTCTTCTATTCGCGCCTGCCTTCCCTGGAGACCCTGGATAAGCTGAACCATCACTGCTTAAGTATCGGCTTTCCCCTGTTCACCTTCGGTCTGATCACCGGCTCACTCTGGGCCAAACAGGCCTGGGGTACCTATTGGCAATGGGATCCCAAGGAAACCTGGTCACTGGTCACCTGGTTCTTGTATGCCGCCACCGTGCATCAGCGGTTCACGGTCGGTTGGCGGGGGCGACGGGTGGCTATCTTGAGCATCATCGCCTTCCTGGCGATCCTGTTTAACCTCTGGGGTGTTTCTTTCCTGTTGAAAGGGGTCCATTCCTATGTCTCGTGACGCCA
>WRKE01000249.1 GCA_009778235.1 Pseudomonadota bacterium | reverse complement strand
CCCCCCGCAGGCCACCGCTCTCTGTTTCCTCGACCGATCCGGGCAGGCCCCGGATATACTGGGCGCCCAGGCGACGGCTGCGGGTGTAGAGGTCTTCGAACCCCTTGCCAAAGGCCCGGATGTCGATATAGAACACCTTGACCTCGACCTCGGGATAATGCTCCTTGATGATCAGGGTCGACTTGACGGTGTTCATGCAGCAGATATTGGAGCAGTAATGGCCGCCGCCCTTGGTGGCCGAACGCGAGCCCACGCACTGGATGAAGCCCACTGATTTCGGATGGTTACGGTCAGAAGGCCGGATCAATCCCCCCTTGGTCGGGCCGCCGGCATTGACCAGGCGCTCGAACTCCAGACTGGTGAGCACGTTGGCAAACCGGGTGTAGCCGTACTCGTCCATCTCGGTGGGATCATAGGGCGTAAGGCCGGTGGCAACGATGATCGTGCCGACCTCCTCAATGATCTCCTCGTCCGACATGTGGAAATTGATGCACCCCTTGGCGCAAACCTCCACGCATTTGGAACAGACCGCCGGATTGTGCCCCAAACATTCCTTGGCATTGATCAGATATGACGAGGGCACTGCCTGGGCAAAGGGGCTGTAGATCGCCTTGCGCGATCCCAGGCCCATGTTGAATTCATCGGGCCGCACCACTGGGCAGACCTTGACACAGTCGCCGCAGGCCGTACAGCCCTGTTCATCGACATAGCGGGCCTTCTTGATGATTTTCACTTTGAAGTTGCCGACATATCCTTTCAGATCGACGACTTCGCTCAAGGTCAACAATTTTATCCGTGGATGTCGACCGACATCCGTCATCTTAGGACCTAAGATTCAAATCGAACAGTCCATGGTGGGAAAGGTCTTGTCGAGCTGGGCCATGACCCCGCCGATGGAAGGGCCTTTCTCCACCAAGGTGACCTCGTAACCGCTGTCGGCCAGGTCGAGCGCCGCCTGGATACCGGCCACCCCGCCACCGATCACCAGGGTCTTGGGGATGAGCGGCAGGGTGTCCTCGTGCAGGGGCTCCAGGTGGCGCACCCTGGAGACGGCCATGTCAACCAGGGTTTCCGCCTTGGCAGTGGCCCCGTCGCGGTCGTTCATGTGTACCCAGGAGCACTGCTCGCGCAGGTTGGCCATGTCGAGCAGATAGGGGTTGAGGCCCACCGAATCGAGCATCTTCTTGAAGGTCGTTTCGTGCAGGCGGGGCGAGCAGGAGGCGATCACCACCCGGTTGAGGTCGTTGTCGAGGATATCCTGCTTAATCTGCTGCTGCCCCGGCTCGGAACAGGCATAGACGATATCCTTGGCCACGACCACGTCCTCGGTGGCGGCCGCCTCGGCGGCCACCTTGGCGCAGTCAACGGATTGGGCGATATTGAGCCCGCAATGGCAGACATACACCCCGATACGGGGCTCCTGCTCGATTGGTTTGACAGGGGGAGGCTTAGACATGCTCATTCTCCGATAAAACGGGTTTGCTGTTTTTTGGTATTTGTTTTGCAATCTTCATCCGGGCGAACAGATCCGGGCTCAGCCTTCCCAATGGATGGTCTGGGCGATGACGCTGGTCAAATCCATCAGTTCAATCTGCAGCTGCTCCCGCCGAAACGGGTCTTCCATGGCGCATTTGAGATGCATCTGGCACTTGGGACAGGCGGTCACCAGCAGGTCGCTGCCGGTGGCATGGGCCTGTTCAAGCCGCTTGACCTGCAGGGCCTTGCTGTAGCTGTCGCACCCGGTCCAGGCGCTGTTGCCGCAGCAGATCGAGGCCCCGGCCGATTCCTTCATTTCGACAAACTTGACCTGCAGCCGTTTGAGCAGTTTCCGGGGCAAATCGACCCTCCCTTCCAGGCGGCCCAGGCGGCAGGAATCTTGGAAGGTGATGGTCCGGTTGAGCGGCTTGAAGCCGACCGCGTTCTTGTCGATCTGCTCCTCGAGAAAATCGTAGAGATGGACCACGCGGAACCGGGGGGCCAAGCCCTCTTCGCCATAGGTGGTGTGCAGGGTCATATAGCATTCGGGACAGGTGGTGATCACGGTTTCAATCCCCAGATCGTTCAGCCGCTCGACATTGAGGCGGGCAATCCTCAAGAAATTTTCCCGGTCACCGGACCACAGCAGGTCATGGCCGCAGCAGCGCTCATCGGTCAGCACCCTGGGCGCCACATCGAAGAAGTTGAGCAGGCGCAGGCTGTCGAGCAGAATCTGGTTGGTCTGGCTGTCGTTGTTCTTACTGAAAAAGATGTCGTAATAGGGGGCGCAGCCGCCAAAAAACAGGGTAGTGCTTTCCGGATCGATGCGGATCTCCTCCGGCAACCCACCCCAACGGTTCGGGGTGACGGCGCTGAAACTCATGGAGCGCATCAGCGAATGGAAGATTCCACCGTGCACCTCCTGTCCGGGCAGGTCGGTCTGGCGGTACAGATGGCGCAATGCTTTGATAAAGGCCGGAAAATTTACCGCCGACGGGCAACGGTCGTAGCACAAGCCGCAGGTTAAGCACGACCAGGCGTTTTCCTCGACCCCAGGGGCATGGATGCCGCCGGTGATCACCGCCGCGGCAATGGCCCTGGGCGAGAAGGGCTTGCCGATCAAGGCCAAGGGACAGGCGGATGAACATTTGCCGCAATCCTGACAGGCGTGGATATCGTACTCGGCGACCAAATGCCGCAGGGAGCGCTTATGTTCCTCCATGCTGGGCGGAGGCGGGGCAGGACCGGCAGTGATCCCGGCCGGACCGAGCGCCTTGATCTCGGCGGTGAATTCCTGCAAAAAGGCGAGCAAATCTGCGGACTGTTCGGGAAGAAATCCGGCAAAACGCAGCCGCTCGCCGCCCAGCCCCATGAGATCCAAGATCTGGCGCATGTCCTGGGTATTGCGCGTGGAGGTGGCGGTGCCGGAACCGTAGCGGCAACTGCCGGGCTCGCACCCGACCAGGGCAACGCCATCGGCGCCCTTGGCAAAGGCCTTTAAGATCATGGCCCGGTCGATGCGTCCGGTGCAGGGGGTCCGCAGCATACGGACCTCATCGGGGATCGGCTGACGCTGATCCTGCAGGGTCAGGAAGGCGGCATGCGCCCCCCAGTTGCACAGAAACAAAAGAATGTTCAATGGGCTGTCAGTGGCGTGATCATTCATGGACGCTGTCCTTGCAGAGCAATTCCTCAAGGGCCTGTTCAAGGAAGGCCCGGTTGCGGTAGGGGCTGTCGGCTGCCCCGGTGGGGCAGATCGAGAGGCAGTTGCCGCAACCCTTGCACAGGGCCTCGTCAACATAGGCATGCCAGCCGCCGACCTGGTTGGCCCGGAGGGTTACCGCATGATACTGGCACACCCTGGCGCACCGACCGCAGCCACGGCAGGTGGCCGGGTCGATGGTGGCGGTGAAGCCCTTTGATTGCCGCGGGCCACGCGGCATGGCCGAGGCCACCATCACCACCGCCGCCATCCCTTTTTTCAGCTTGGACACATTGATCCCCGGCGGCTCGGCCAGGTACAGGCCGGGCACCGAAGTGGCGCAAGGGTAAGCAAAGGGCACGTTGACCACCCCGTGCTGCTGCACCAGCGGCTCGACCGTTGAGCTGGGCAACCCCTGCTGGTGGGTGTAGGCGATCCGCCGTCGCGCCTTTTCCCCGAGGATGACCGTGCCGGCCCGCAGTGTCTGACTATGGGTGCCGGATTCGATCAGGATTTGGAAATCACCCAGGGTGCCGCTGATCCCCTTAACATTCCATTCGGGGAAATTGTGGATATTGCGGTGCTCGATCAGATCGTTGAGCGGCTGCTCGACGGTGCCGAACCGGAACACCTCGTGGTTGCTGTCGGCCAGGGCCAGGGCACTGGTGATGGTGGCCTGGGAATCGCCGATCACCGCGGCGGCAAAATTGTAGTTGCGGTCCACTGCCAGCAAGGGTTTCAAGGTTCTGGTCCGCTTGATCGAGCGGCCCAGCAGCCCCTTGAACCGCTCCAGGGCCAGCTTGGGCTTTTCTTCGACCAGCCGCAGGATCTCGCCGCGCAGGTTATAGGTCTCGACCATGGAACGGCTGATGCCGGTGCCGTGGAACAGACTGTTTTTCAGACGACTGCGCTGATCGGTGCAGGCGCTGCACACGAAATTGAGCGGACAGCAGACGCAGGAACCAAGCACGATCCGGGTGATGTCCTTCTCGCGCACCGCCCGGATGATCGATTGGATGCCGTCCGGCACACAGGCCGCGGTCAGCGTCTCGGTGTGGACGATGTCAGGGTCAATACCGGCCAGGTGGGCCAGGTGCTCGCCCATGCCGTCCAGCCAGCCGAACGAATCGTTGCAGCGGCAGACAAAGACGCCGATCCGGACCTCGGGCGACAGACCGGGGTCGGGGATGGAAAGCGACAGGCCGTGCCCCTTGGTAGTCTTGGCGGCGCCACCCAACAGCAGCATGGCCCGGGCGGCGGCGTCGAAGCCGCGCACGATCATGTCGATCACATCTGGACGGGCCGCCTTGGGACCGTAGGCGCGGATGATGTCATCGCCCTTGATATCCAGGGCGATGTTGGGGTCGGCGACAATCACCACGCCGCACTGCTCGACAATCTCCTCCCGCGCCTGAGAGTGATCAATGGCCGTAAGCGCGCCGCAGGCGGCCACGCATTGCAAACACTCGGAACAAACCCCGCATTGCAGGCAGCGGCTGGTCTCGGCCGCCAGTTGGATGGCGCTGAACCCCAGAGCCACCTCCTTGAAATCGCCCTTGCGCAGGTTCGGCTGGCGTTCCGGCATGGCGGCCCGCTGCCGTTTGGGCAGATCGTCGGGAATGCCGCAAAAATCCTTGGTTTGCGGACGGGTTGGCGCGGACTTCTCCTCCATGCCGGTGAGGTCGAAATCAATGGTCCGGGCGGCCTGGCGGCCGGAGGCCATGGCCCTGACCACCGAGGTGGGACCGGAAACCGTGTCGCCGGCCGCGTATACGCCGGGCCGCGATGTCCGGCCATGGGCGTCGGTGGCAATGAAGCCGCGCTCGGTCACCTCGATCATGCCGCCAAAGCTGCCGGCATCAAACCCGCCAACCTGGCCGATGGCGACCAAGGCCAGGTCAAAGGCCAGGGGAAACGGCCGCTCTCCGGCCACGATCTCAGGCCAGGCAATGGTGTGCTCATCCGGCTGGCCCGGTCGGGTGGGCATACATTCCAGGTGAGTGAATTTATTGTCTTTCCCCCGAAAGGCCACCACCTGGGTTGCATCGACGATGACCACGCCCTCCTCCACTGCCTCGCGCACCTCTTCGGGATCAGCCGGGATGTGGTCAATGCCGAACCAGGAGATGATGCTCACCTCGGCGCCCATCCGGGCCAGGGTGCGGGCCAGGTCAAAGGCCGAGTTGCCGTCGCCGACCACCGCCACCCGCTTGGACAGGCGGCTCTTGCTGTCTTGTTGCCGGGTGAGGAAGGCCAGGCAGCCTTCGACCCCGTCCAGGTCTTCGCCTTCGACCCCGAGCATCCGGTCGTGCCAGGTGCCGGTGCCCACGACCACACCCTGGTATTCGCGGCCAAGCCGCTCTAAATCGCGGGCAAGATCGATCTCCTGGCCGGTGGCAAAGACCACGCCCATCCGTTCGATCAGCCGGATCTCCCGGTCAAGGATGTTCCGGGGCAGCCGATGGGCGCCGATGCCGTAGCGCAAGAGCCCTCCCACCTCCGCCCGCCTCTCAAACACCGTGACCCCGTAGCCCCTGCGGGCCAGGTCGGCGGCAGCGGCGATTCCGGCCGGGCCGGAACCGATGACCGCGATCTTCTCGGCCCGCATCGGCTCCGCCGGGCTGGCCGCCTCTTTCCAGTCGGCATCCGTGCCTTCATAGTCGGCGAGAAACCGCTTGATGGCGCGGATGGCGACCGGATCGTCCACCCCGCCCCGCCGGCAGGCATCCTCACAGGGGTGGGTACAGATTCGGCCGCAGATGGCGGGCAGGACATTGTCGCGGCGGATCAGCGCCAGGGCTTCTTCATACTTCCCTTGGGATGCCAGGGCGATGTAGCCCTGGGCATTGACCCCCAAGGGACAGTTCTCCTGGCAGAGCGGCTGCCTCCGCTTGTCGATGTAGGGCCGCCCCGGCAGGCTGGAGCGGCCATGGTAGCGCAGGGCATGGCCCTGGTCCGGATGCTCCACCGGACAGGCAGCCACGCACTTGCCGCACAGGGCGCACTTGTCGGGATCAATGAAGGTCCGCTCCTGGTCGATACGGACACTGAACCCTTGGGCGGTGTGCTTGATCGAGCTGATCTTGGCCGGCAGCAGGAGGTGGATGGCGCTGTTGCGGATGATCCGGATCAGGCCGGGCCGGTGGGCGTGGCTGAAGGTCAGGCCCGAAGGCAGACGATACTCGTCGGCGGCCAGTTTGCGGTCGAGATCGGGATCGCTGTCGATCAGGGTGACCGGGATACCGAGCTCGCCCAGCTTGTTGGTGGCGGCGATGCCCTCCGGGGTGGCACCGGCGACGATCACCCGGTAGAGTCGTTCTTTCGGTCGTTTCATCGCACGGCTCCTGTCTGGCCGGCGGCCCGTTTTTCCCGCCCCTTGAGGGTCGACAGGCCGTAATCGAATCCCTTGTTAAACGCCTCGATGTTGCGTTCCTCGGTCCCTTTGGGCACCGATTGGGCAATGGTCGCCTGGGCCGCCTTGCTCGACACCGCCTGGGTGATGGCGGTGCAGAAGCCGAGCATGATGATGTTGGCCATCATCTTGTTGCCCAGATTCTCAGCCATGCGGGTGGAAGCAATGGCGTAGTGTTCGCAGACCGCACCTTCCGGATTGACCAGGTCCTGATCGACCAGGAGGAACGAATCCGGGGCCAGAGCCGAGGCAAACTTGTCGTAGCCGGCCTGGGACATGGCCACCAGGATCTTGGGCTTGTTGACATAGGGATAGTGGATGGGATGGTCAGAGATGATCACCTGGGCGTTGCAAGCCCCGCCTCTGGATTCCGGGCCGTAGGCCTGCACCAGGGTGGACTCCTTCTTGTCGCCGAGCGAGGCCGACATGCCTAAGATGCGGCCGGCCAGAATGATGCCCTGGCCACCGAACCCGGTGACGATGATCTCAGTCTGGGTTGTTCGCGTTTTTTTGCTCATGGTGTCGTTGCCGCCGAATGTGGGAAAAACAGGATCAATCGTCTCTGCCAGGATGGTTGACTTCGCTGTAGCGGTCATCACAGGTCAAACGGTCGACGTCGATGAACTTGCCGATCACCACCCCCTGGCCGAAATCGATCTCCGCCTTGGCCGGGTCAGCCCCGTTCTTGATGATGGTCCGGTCCTGGTAGAGTTTGAGGGTGTCGATCGGTTTTTCTTTGTTGCGGCGGCCGTAGTTGACCGGGCACGGCGACAAAACCTCGATGAACGAGAACCCCTTGCGCATGATGGCCTCGTTGATCGCGGTGGTCAGGTCGCGGGTATGGAGGATGGTCCAACGGGCCACGTAGGAGGCGCCGGCGGCGTAGGCCAGCAGCGGCAGGTTGAAGGGCGCGTCTGGATTGCCCAGGGGCGTGGTGGTGGATTTGGCCATATTGGGCGTGGTCGCCGCCACCTGGCCGCCGGTCATGCCGTAGGTCAGATTGTTGACGCAGATCACCACCATATCCATGTTGCGCCGGGCCGCATGGATGAAATGGTTGCCGCCAATGGCGAACAGGTCGCCGTCACCCGAAAAAACGATCACCTTCAAATCGGGTCGCGCCATCTTGATGCCGCTGGCATAGGGAATGGCCCGGCCGTGGGTGGTGTGAAAGGAGTCGAGCTTGATATAGCCGGCGCCGCGGGCCGAGCAACCGATGCCCGAAACCATGGTGAACCGGCTGTAGGGCAGGCCGGTGGCCTTGATAGCGCTTAAGCAGGAGGAAAAGGCGGTGCCGATGCCGCACCCCGGACACCAGATGTGGGGGATGCGGTCGGTGCGGATCAGGTCGTCCAGCGGGTGTTCCGGCGGTTTGGCCAGTTTTTTCGGCTTGGTGGTCATGGGCGTTCGAACTCCTTTTCAATGCATTCCAGGACCTTGTCCGGATGGATGATCTTGCCCCCGGCATGGCCGACCAGATGGGCCGAGGCCAGGCCGCCGGCGCAGCGCTCGACTTCGTAATGCACCTGGCCAAGGTTGATCTCCACCGTGACAAACCCCTTGACCCGACCGGCGATCTCCCGGATCAGGGCCTCGGGAAACGGCCAGACCGTGACCAGCCGCAAGAGGCCGACCTTGTACCCCATGGCCCGCGCCCGGTCGACCGCGGACAGGCCGGTGCGCACCGAGATCCCGTAGGAGACGATCACGATCTCGGCATCGTCCATACGATAGTTTTCGGTCTCAACGATGTCGGCGAGGTTGGCGCGGATCTTGTTCTTGAGCCGGGCGAGCATCTGCTCCTGGGCCTCGACGGTCATGGAGGGATAGCCGCGCTCATCGTGGGTGAGGCCGGTGACATGGACGTTGTAGCCGTCGCCGATGGCCGGCATGGGCGCCACCCCGTTGGGGCCGGGTTCGTAGAGCTTAAACCGGTCCTTGCGGCCGGTGGGCTTGGGCCGGTTGGTCAGCTTGATCTTGCCGCCATCGGGGATGATCACCTTCTCGCTCATGTGGCCGACAATCTCATCGGCCATGACCAGCACCGGCACCCGGTATTTTTCGCTCAAGTTGAAGGCGCGGATGGTCTGGTAGAAGCAATCCTGCGGCGAGGATGGCGCCAGGGCGATCAGTTCGTAGTCGCCGTGCGATCCCCAGCGGGCCTGCATCATGTCGCCCTGGCCGGTCATGGTGGGCAGGCCGGTGGAAGGGCCGGTCCGCTGCACGTTGACAATCACGCACGGGGTTTCGGTGCAGACCGCCAGGCCGAGGTTTTCCATCATCAGGCTGAAACCGGGCCCTGAGGTGGCGGTCATGGTCTTGGCCCCGGTCCAGGCGGCGCCGATGATCGAGGCGATGGCCGCGATCTCGTCCTCCATCTGGATGAAGGTGCCGCCGACATCGGGCAGCCGTTCGGCCATCCGCTCGGCGATCTCGGTGGCCGGCG
>WRKE01000248.1 GCA_009778235.1 Pseudomonadota bacterium | reverse complement strand
TACAATCAGGCCGCACTTTACTCAAAGCGCGGGCACGAAAGATGGCATTAATAATCGAACAACTCGTAAAGGTCAAGTTTTATCTTTGTCAGTTATCGTGTTGAAGGCGATAGCGCTTCAATCCGGTCCCGGCTGAAATCAGCCGGCCCATGATGACATTTTCTTTCAGGCCGGAGAGGTCGTCGATCTTGCCCGCCATGGCCGCATTGGTCAACACCTTGGTCGTTTCCTGGAAAGAGGCCGCGGAAATAAACGAATCGGTCGACAGCGAAGCCTTGGTTACTCCGAGTAGCAGCGGTTCAGCGGAGGCCGGCTGCAAGCCCTCGTGCAGCAATTGCTCGTTTTCCTCATGGAATTTCCACCATTCCACCTGCTGGTCCAGCATGAATCTGGAATCGCCGGCATCGGTGATCCGTACCCGCTTGAGCATCTGCCGCACAATCGTTTCAATGTGCTTGTCATTGATCCTAACACCCTGCAGCCGGTAGACCTCCTGGATTTCGTTGACCAGGAAGCGGGCCAGCGCTTCAGCGCCCTTGACCCGCAGGATGTCGTTGGGCAACCGGTTTCCTTCCATCAAGGGGTCACCGGCCTCGACCCGATCGTTTTCATGTACCGTGATGTGTTTGGATTTGAGGATCAGATATTCCTTGGGTTCGCCGATTTCAGGGGTGACGATCACCCTCCGCTTGCCCTTCAAATCCTTGCCGAAACTGACCCGTCCATCGATTTCGGTAATGACTGCCTGTTCTTTGGGTTTCCGGACCTCGAACAATTCGGCGACCCGGGGCAGACCACCGGTGATGTCCTTGGTTTTGGTCGTTTCGCGCGGAATTTTAGCAATGACTGTACCGGGAAAAATGAGGTCGTGCTCGTTGACCGTGATGATCGACCCCACGGGCAGGGGATATCGAGCCGCCTGTTCAGCATCCGGCAGCTTCATGGTCCTGCCGCGGTCATCCTTGATGGAGATGCGCGGGTTCATCTGTTTGACCGAACTTACCGGGGTGATGACCTTACTGGCCTTGCCGGTGATCTGGTCAACCCGCTCCTGCATACTGTCGCCTTCCACCACATCGCCGTACTTGATTTTGCCGCCGACCTCGGCGACAATCGGGATGGAAAAGGCGTCCCAGTCGGCTATCACCGTGCCCGGGTCGACCACCGTGCCCTCGTTGATGCGCAGGGTCGCCCCATAGGGAACTGGAAAGCGCTCGCGATCGACCCCGAGATCGTCCAAAATAGTGATCTCGGCGTTGCGGTTCATCACCACCTCAAAGCCGTCACTGTTGGCGACCGAGTGGAGATTCTTGTACCGGATCTGGCCGCCGCGCTGGGTTCTGACCTCCGCCTGCTCCACCGCACCGCGGGCGGTACCACCGATATGGAAGGTCCGCATGGTCAGCTGGGTACCGGGCTCGCCGATCGACTGGGCGGCGATGATGCCGACCGCCTCGCCGATATTGACCATGTGACCGCGCCCGAGGTCGCGGCCATAGCACATGGCGCAGATGCCGCGCTTGGCCTCGCAGGTCAAGACCGAACGGATATGCACCCGGTCAATGCCCGCAGCCTCAATGGCCTCGACCCTGTCCTCAGTGATCTCCTCGTCCATGCCGACCAGCACTTCGCCGCTATGCGGATCCACAACATCTTCCAAAGCCACGCGCCCCAGGATACGCTCACCGATGCGCACAATCACCTCGCCGCCCTCGATCAGAGGTTCTGCCAGGGTGCCGCGCATGGTGCCGCAATCCTTCATAACGATGGTGGAATCCTGGGCAACATCGACCAGACGCCTGGTCAGGTATCCCGAGTTGGCAGTTTTCAGGGCGGTGTCCGCCAATCCCTTGCGGGCGCCATGGGTTGAAATGAAGTATTCCAACACACTGAGGCCCTCGCGGAAATTGGCCTTGATCGGCGTTTCAATAATCTCGCCGGAAGGCTTGGCCATGAGCCCGCGCATCCCCGCCAACTGGCGGATCTGGTCTTTTGAACCGCGGGCACCGGAATCGGCCATAATGAAGACCGGGTTGAAGCTCTTGATCTCCCGGACGCGGCCGGATGTGTCGGCTCTGAACTCCACCGCCATCTCGTCCATCATTTCCTTGGTGATTTTGTCGGTGGCCTTTGACCATATGTCGATAATCTTGTTGTATTTCTCACCATCGGTAATCAGACCGTCCGAATACTGTTGGTCAACATCAGCCGCCTCTTTTTCGGCATCCTCGACAAACTCCTCTTTCTTGACCGGAATCTTCATATCGTTGATGCAGATGGAAATACCGGCCCGAGTGGCGTGTTCATAACCCAGATCCTTGAGCCGATCGGCCAGGATGACCGTTTCCTTGGTGCCGCCGTGGCGGTACGCGTAGTCAATGAGGAAGGCCAATTCCTTTTTCGACAATTCCTTGTTCACCAGCGAGTAGGGAATCATCGGCGGCAACAGTTCGCCCACGATAATCCGGCCGATGGTTGTTTCGACCAGCACACCCTTGATCCGCACCTTGACCTTGGCCTGCATATGCACCGCGCCATGATCAAAGGCGATCCGGGCCTCAGCCGGTGAACCGAAAATTGCGCCCTCGCCGGGTACGCCCACCCGCTCGCGGGTCATGTAATAGAGTCCCAGGACGATATCCTGGCTCGGGATGATGATCGGGCCGCCGTTGGCCGGTGACAGGATGTTGTTGGTCGACATCATCAGCACCCTAGCTTCTACCTGGGCTTCCACCGACAGGGGAACATGCACGGCCATCTGGTCGCCGTCAAAGTCGGCGTTGAATGCCGCGCAGACCAGCGGATGCAGCTGGATGGCCTTGCCTTCGATCAACACCACCTCAAAGGCCTGCATGCCCAGACGGTGCAGGGTTGGGGCCCGGTTGAGAATAACCGGGTATTCCTGCACGATGTTGTCTAAGACATCCCATACTTCCTTGGTCCCTTTTTCCACCATCTTGCGGGCACTTTTGATGGTGGTGACGTATCCTTTCCGTTCCAGCTTGTTGTAGATGAATGGCTTGAACAGCTCCAAGGCCATCTTCTTGGGCAGGCCGCATTGATGCAGCCGCAGATGCGGCCCGACCACGATAACCGAACGACCGGAATAATCGACCCGCTTGCCGAGCAGATTCTGGCGGAATCGGCCCTGTTTGCCCTTGAGCATATCAGATAGCGACTTCAACGGCCGTTTGTTCGGCCCGGTGATGGTCCGTCCCCGTCGCCCATTGTCGAACAGTACATCCACCGCCTCTTGCAGCATGCGCTTCTCGTTGCGGATGATGATATCGGGGGCATCGAGCTCCAGCAAGCGCTTGAGGCGGTTGTTGCGGTTGATCACCCGGCGGTAGAGGTCGTTTAAATCCGAGGTGGCGAACCGCCCGCCCTCCAAAGGGACCAGCGGGCGCAGATCAGGAGGCAACACCGGGATCACCTCGAGGATCATCCACTCTGGCCGGTTGCCCGAGTCACGAAAGGCCTCGACCACGTTGAGCCGTTTGCCGTATTTGGTCCGCTTGGTGGCCGAGCCGGTTTCCTTCATTTCCTTGCGCAGCCGCTCGGACAAATCCTTCAAGTCCAGCGCCATCAGCATTTCCCGGATCGCCTCGGCGCCGATGCCAACCCGGAACAGCCCTGGGTACTCTTCCAAGGCGGTGCGGTACTGATCCTCGTTGAGCAGGCTACCGACCGACAGGGCCTCGGTTTGCGAGGTGACCACGGCATAGGACTCGAAGTAGAGAATTCGCTCCAACTGCTTCAAAGTCATGTCGAGGATGGCGCCGATCTTGGAAGGCAGGCTCTTGAGAAACCAGATGTGGGCTACCGGCGCGGCCAACTCGATGTGTCCCAGCCGCTCACGGCGCACCTTGGACTGAATGACCTCGACCCCGCATTTCTCGCAGACCACGCCGCGATGCTTCATCCGCTTATATTTGCCGCAGTTGCACTCGTAGTCTTTGACCGGCCCGAAAATCTTGGCGCAAAACAAACCATCGCGTTCCGGTTTGAAGGTCCGGTAATTGATGGTTTCCGGCTTTTTGACTTCCCCATGGGACCACTCCCTGATCTTTTCCGGCGAGGCAAGAGAAATCTTTACCTTGTTGAAACTGACAGGGCCTTTTGGTTTGGCAAAGAAGCTAAACAGTTCTTCCACGTTTTCACCTATGTATATTTCAAATCAAACCGTGTTCCACGGCTGAACAAAACGATGTCCTTGCCCATCGCCCGTCTCCGGCACTCGGACTATTCCTGCAATTCAATGTCCAGGCACAAGCCTTTCAATTCCTTAACCAGAACATGGAATGATTCAGGCAGGCCGGTCTCAAGGAAGTTGTTTCCTTTGACAATCTTCTCGTACATCGTTGTCCGGCCTTCGACATCGTCAGACTTGACCGTGAGGAACTCTTTCAAGGTATAGGCCGCGCCATAGGCTTCCATGGCCCAAACCTCCATCTCGCCCAAGCGCTGGCCGCCGAACTGGGCCTTGCCGCCGAGAGGCTGTTGGGTGACCAGGGAATACGGGCCAGTGGAACGGGCATGGATCTTGTTGTCGACCAGGTGGTGCAGCTTGAGCATGTACATGGTGCCGACCGTAACCTGGTTGTCAAACGGCTCGCCGGTCAGGCCGTCATGCAAGGTGGTCTGCCCGACCTCGTCCACCCCGGCGCTGACCAGAAGCTGGCGGATCTCCGACTCGGACGCCCCGTCGAACACCGGAGTGGCGACATGGAGACCATGGCTGTATTTTCTCATGAAATCAAGCAATTCATCGTCGGCAAGCCCGTTGGTCAACTGCTCGTACTCGGCGGACGAGTAGAGCTGCTGCAACCGCTGCTTCAGCCGTTCGACCTCTTTTTGCCGGGCAAAGGCCGACAGCTGCTCACCCAATTTCTTAGCGGCATACCCAAGATGGCACTCAAGCACCTGGCCGACATTCATACGGGAAGGCACACCGAGCGGGTTCAGCACCAAATCGACCGTGGTCCCGTCGGCAAAAAACGGCATATCCTCCTCGGGAAGCAGCCGGGACACGACACCTTTGTTGCCGTGACGGCCGGCCATCTTGTCGCCTACCGCCAGTTTGCGTTTGGTGGCCACATAAATTTTCACCATTTTGACCACGCCGGGCGGCAAGTCGTCACCCTTTTCCATTCGCTCGACAATACCCTGATAACGGCCGCGGACAATGTTCGACTGGCTGTTGTACCGGTTGAAAACCGCCTCGATTTCTTCCGTATACTTGGCCTTTTCCGCAAAATCCAGGTCGCGTAGTTCGGCAAAGCTGACCTGCTCGAGAATCTTGGCGGTCAGCTGCTTGCCCAACTTGAGGATCACCTTGCCTTTCCTGTCCTTGATGTCGCTTTTGGCAGTCCGCCCGTCAAGCAGGTCGGCCAGGGCCTTGCGCACCCCGTTCTTCAGGCTCTTGAGTTCATCCTCCATGTCACGGTTGATGCGGTCAATCTCCATTTCCTCGATCATCAGGGTGCGTTCGTCCTTGTCGACCCCCTTACGGGAAAAGACCTTGGCATCGATCACCACCCCTTCAATCCCCGGAGGAACCCGCAAGGAGGAATCCTTGACATCCCCCGCCTTCTCGCCAAAGATCGCCCGGAGCAACTTCTCTTCGGGTGAGAGCATGCTCTCACCCTTGGGCGTAACCTTGCCGACCAGCATGTCGCCGGCGCGGACCTCAGCGCCGATGCGGATGATGCCCGAATCGTCCAGGTTGCGCAGTCCTTCCTCACCTACGTTCGGGATATCGCGGGTAATTTCTTCCTTGCCCAGTTTGGTGTCCCTGGCCATGGTTTCAAAGATCTCGATGTGGACCGAGGTGAAGGTGTCCTCCGCCAACAGGCGCTCGTTGACCAGAATCGAATCCTCAAAGTTGTATCCGCGCCACGGCATGAAAGCGATGGTGACATTCTTGCCCAAGGCCAGCTCGCCGGCCTCGGTCGACGGCCCATCGGCCAACACGGTCCCCTTGACCACCCGATCGCCCGGATACACCAGGGCCTTTTGATTAAAACAGGTATTCTGGTTCGATTTCTTGTAT
The DNA here is from genome assembly GCA_009778235.1 of Pseudomonadota bacterium. GTDB lineage: Bacteria > Desulfobacterota > Desulfobulbia > Desulfobulbales > Desulfobulbaceae > Desulfobulbus. Next base: position 2,882 of record WRKE01000248.1, on the reverse strand, counting down.
TTCGACAGCCGGTAGACAGCGATGCCGGTCTCGAAGCCATCAACTTCGGGTTGATCATAGCGAATGACAATCCGGTTGGCGTCGGATTCTTCAACTACGCCATCACCGGCGGCCAACAAACAGGCGCCGGAGTCGCGGGCCACATACTTTTCCACCCCAGTGCCCACCAACGGCGCCCCGGTTTTGAGCAAGGGCACAGCCTGGCGCTGCATGTTGGAGCCCATGAGGGCACGGTTGGCATCGTCGTTCTCCAGAAAGGGAATCAACGAGGCGGCCACCGAAACCATCTGGTTGGGCGCGATATCCATCATGGTCACGTCATCGGCGGGCACCATGGCGACCTCGCTTTCTTGCCGGGCAATAAGATATTCATCGACCAACCGCTCATCAGCGAGCGGTACCTTGGCTGGGGCAATGACATGGTCTTCTTCCTGCAGAGCAGAGAGATACTTGTACTCGCCGGACACCACCCGCTCCTTGACATAGCGATAGGGCGTCTCGATGAACCCGTAGGGGTTGACCTTGGCATAGGTCGCCAGGCTGACGATCAGACCGATGTTCGGTCCCTCCGGAGTTTCCACCGGACAAATCCGGCCATAGTGGGTGGGATGAACGTCGCGCACCTCGAAACCCGCCCGCTCACGGGAAAGACCTCCGGGACCAAGGGCGGAGAGGCGGCGTTTATGGGTGACCTCGGAAAGCGGATTGGTTTGATCCATGAACTGGGAAAGCTGGCTGGTGCCGAAAAACTCCTTGATCGCCGAGGTCACCGGTTTGGGGTTGACCAAATCATGGGGCATCAGGGTTTCGATTTCCTGCAGGGTCATGCGCTCCTTGATCGCCCGTTCCATTCGGACCAAACCCATGCGAAACTGATTTTCACAGAGCTCACCCACAGTACGAACCCGACGATTGCCCAGATGATCGATGTCATCACCGTCCTTCAACTCGTCTTTGATCCGCACCAGATATTTAACGCTCTTGACGATATCCTCCTGGGTCAGGGTGCGGACCTCGATGGGCGTATCAATTCCTAGCTTGGTGTTGATCTTGTACCGACCCACCTCGGACAAATCATAGGTAGCCGCATTGAAGAAAAGATTATCGAAAAAGGCCTTGGCAACCTCAAAGGTTGGAGGGCTCGACGGCCGCAATCGCCGATAAATCTCCACCAGGGCCTCTTCGGTGTCCTTGATTTTGTCAAGCAGCAGCGTTTTTCTAAACGATTCGCTGAAATTGACCCCGTCAATAAACAACAATGAAAAGGTATTGATTCCAGCATCAATCAAGGTCTGCAGGACAGCAGGGGTGACCGTATCGTTGCACTTGACCAGGACCTCACCTGTCTGTTCGTTGACGATGTCACGGGCGAAAAAACGGCCATAAATCTCCTCGACCTCTATTTTCAACGCCGAGACGCCCAGACTCTCTATCTTCTTGGCCAAGGTCTTGGTCACCTTCTTGCCTTTTTTGGCAATGATGGCACCATCGGCTGGGCTGACGATGTCGGTATTCAGGCGCTGATTGGCAAAGGTGATGGCATTAAACGCAATGGAGTACTCCTCACCGTCGTGATGGATGGTGTCGGAGTGATAGAATTCGTTGAGCAATTCATCCTCGTTGTAACCTAAGGCTTTCAACAGGACGCTCACCGGCAATTTGCGCCGACGATCAATGCGCACGTAGAGGATGTCTTTGATATCAAACTCAAAATCAAGCCAGGAACCGCGGACGGGAATAATCCGGGCAGAATACAAACGTTTCCCGGAGGCATGCGACTTGCCATGATCGTGGGTGTAGAACAAGCCCGGAGAACGCTGCAGCTGATTGACGATCACCCGCTCGGTGCCGTTAACCACGAATACGCCATCTTGGGTCATCAAGGGCAGGGCTCCTAAAAAGACCTCCTGTTCCTTGATGTCACGGACTGATTGCACCCCGGTCGTCTCGTCGACATCAAAGGTGATCAGACGTACGGTGATCTTGAGCGGCGCCTCATAGGTCATGCCCCGCTCGATACACTCGGCAACCGTATACTTGGGCTCGCCAAATGAATAGCGAACAAACTCAAGTGAACACAGTCCGTTGAAATCGGTGATCGGAAAGACACTTTGAAAGATGGATTGCAGACCATGTTCTCGGCGTAACTCGGGCGCTATATCGCGCTGCAGAAAATGCTCGTACGACTCTCGCTGCATAGCGATCAAATGGGGCGGCTCTATAATTTGGCTTGTTTTGGCAAAACTTTTCCGTACTCGTCTCATAGTCCCCTCGAAACATTCCGCGCAACGCAGATGACGCTTTAATTATCTCGAATTATCTCGATGCAATTCCGTCAGAAAACAAAAACCAGATCTGAATCAATAAGGAAAAAAGCTACAAACACAGGAACGCTACTGAGCTAGAAGCCCCGTAGCGTTACCTGATTGACTGATGCCTTCGGGAACAGGCCCGATAGCAAAAAGAAAAAATTATTTTATCTCTACAGAACCGCCAGCACCTTCGATCTGAGCCTTGATGGCAGCGGCCTCATCTTTGCTCACACCCTCTTTAACCGGAGCAGGAACACCTTCCACCAAATCTTTCGCCTCTTTCAGGCCCAAAGAAGTAATGGCGCGCACTTCTTTAATGACTTTGATCTTCTGATCGCCGGCATTGGTCAAAATGACATCAAACTCGGTTTTTTCCTCGACAACTGCGGCTTCAGCAGGGCCAGCAGCGGCTGCAACCGCAACCGGAGCAGCTGCGGAAACACCGAATTTTTCCTCCAACTCCTTGATCAACTCTGAGAGCTCGAGAACAGTCATATTAGCAATAAAATCAATAACATCCTGCTTTGTAACAGCCATTTTCATTCCTCCTGGTAAGATAACAAATCTAAT